>DASSNZ010000282.1:0-4343 GCA_035701135.1 Verrucomicrobiia bacterium | reverse complement strand
GTTGTCTTTGAGCATCGTCACTGGGGCAACGCTGACAAGGACGGAGATCGCCATGTGATTGAATGCAACTACGGCTATGACATCGGTGAAGAGGCTGCTCTCAAGCGCATCGTCAGCCAGCAGGTTCCGTAATATGCAATTTTCTTTCGCTGATCATTTCAGTTCGCACATGCCGATTGGCGCTCCACTATCAAGCCGATGCAGCGCTGAAACCGCACCGTGGAATACTCAGGTCAAAGGCGGACGTATGGCGCTGGAAGCCTACTGCGCCGACGTGTTAAAACTTCGTGTTGACGGCAGTTTTCACACGCCAACCGGCGGGAGTTTGAAAGGTCAGACATGCAGACAAATTCTTATTTTCGCACATCCTGATCCGGTCGAACTTGCAGCGGCGGTGAAGTCGTGCGGCGGCGAACTTAAAAATTTCAAATCACCGAATGGCACGATCAGCCAGGCACTTCTTCCTTTTTGAAAATGAATTTGGCGAATGGGGTTAATGTTCCCATTGGTTTCACCGCGCCGGCCGGTGTGCCAAATGTGCCGGATTGCCCTGCGCATCGGTCTGGACTGTTCACCAGACCGGTGCTTTAACTTTATGTATCCCCATCTAACAACCTCCCTGGCGCTCACAAACCTCACTCTTGTCACTAAATCACTGAAAATGAAAATAATTTTTACTTTTTGCCTTGGTTTATTCCTCTCGGTTCAATCGCAAGCCGGTGTGTCGTTAAATGGCAATGTGCATTTGAACGGCCACGTCGTTTTCAACGCGCCGGTGGTTGAACCTTGCTCAACCATCGCGCAGCAATATACGAACAGTTCAAATATCATTGGCGGTTTAAATACTCGTTATATCGCGGGAAAGGTGACTATCACAAACAGTTTTACCGCGTGTACTTTAATACTTAAATTAAAGAATCAAAGTTTTCCGACCGGGACTTTGAGTGCAGGAATTTTTACCGACAATTCCGGTGTGCCGGGGACGTTGATTGAGTGGAGCAGTACCACCTACGATGAGTCGTCGCAACTGACAACATCAACTGAACCATTACCTTTCCATATATCATCAACATTAACGCCGGGGACCTACCATATTGTCATAGACGAAGGCAATATCAAAGGAGCCGCTACTTATGTGGATACTTTAGCTGGTGACGTTGGCGGAGGAATTAGAATCTCGACCAACCTTACAACGTGGACATTCCTATCCTCCCGTCAACTTTATTATATCTTTAAAAAATGAGGATCACACCAACGGCGCGGATTGGTCAAATGCTTTTGCTGGCATGTCGGGAATCGCATGGGGTTCGGGCGCAAATCAACTCGGCAGCGGTGACACACTTTATGTCGCGGGCGGGACTTACACCAACACGCTAAATTTGCTCGGCAGCGGAACAGCGGATTCTCCGATCAATAGTTACCGCGACGCTGGCGTCGTGCATCGCGGAGAATTTGTCACGACAGCGGAACGCACCGCGCAATACCGCCCGATTCTCGAAGCCATTCACGCTGGCACAATGCCGGAACTGGTCTCGCCGAATCTCATCGCCGCGCCGCGCATGATGTCCGGCGGTGGACCGGCGAATTCTCCCGCGCGCCAAACCCGCGAAAATCCCGAAGTGCATCATATCATCGTGGATCACGTTTTACCGCGCCGATAAAAAAAGCGCACCCGGTTCAGGGTGCGCGTGTTTTGATTCAATCTGAATCAATTGAATTTCAAGCGAACCGTGTCTTCAACATCGTCCGGATGTTTTGTTTTGAAAGTTATCTCTACTTCGGCATTGTCCTCGTTCGCGCTTTCGAGCAAATGATTCACGAATAACGAAAGTTCCCGCGCGACGCGCAACTTTTTTGCTGTCGTCCAATGCTCCGCCCCTTCCTCTTTTAATTTGTCGGACATTGTGAAATTTTCCTCTTTCATGCCGCCTCCTTTTCTTTCAACGTATTTGAAAAATCGGAGATGCGATCTAGGAAAGCACCAAGATCACTGTCTAACATATTGAATACCGTTTTCAACTCTTCTGCGTACCCGTAGAGAAGCCGTTTTGTTTCATTGGAGATGTTCGCATCGTCTTGCAGTTTATTGACGATAAGACGGCCGGATACAACCATGGCAAACACTGCGGTCAAATCATCGCGGATTGTTTCGATGTCATCAAACGGATCGTTTTGCTTTTCCAATATCGTCTGCAAAACGATGTTCGTCATTTTATCCGATACAACTTTCATAACTTTCCTTTCAAGACCCGCCGCCGCGCCCGGGCTTCGCACGTGGCCGCAGAATGCCACAGCCCGAACGCGGGGCGGGAAGATTTGTTTCTGCGTTTTATTTTCTGGTGCGAACAGAAATTTGAATTTTCGAGGAATCCTTCTGATGAAAGCCCGAAGCTGAATCATTCGGCATGGCTTACCTGTCATCAGAGTCGAGCCGAGTTGAGTCAAGGAAGTAAGCCAAAAGTAAGCCAGCGAAAATCGAAGAATTAAAAAAGTGGTGCCAGAGGAGGGAATTGAACCCCCGACCAAAGGCTTATGAGTCCTCTGCTCTACCCCTGAGCTACTCTGGCAACCTCTGCGGAAATTACTCTAAACGGGCGAATTCGCCATTGTCAATCTCGGCTAAAGAACGCGTGAAGAAATAATGCGGCGCGATCAGAAAATTCCGCATGTGGGTTCCAACCCTATTTGCCGTTCGTTTCGCGCGGAGCAGAATCATCTTCATGCGGATCGGCATTTCAACTTCCGTAATTCAGCGCGGCAAAACCGGCGTGGCGCAATATCTTTTTGCCCTGCTCCGCGCGCTGCTTTCCCACGCGGAGAAACATGAATTCGTTCTGTTCGTATTGGAGGAAGATTTGCCGCTGTTCGATTTCGCCAAAGAAAAAATGCAGATCGTTCCCGTGCCGGAAAAATTTCGTCCGCCTGTAAAAAATATTTTCTGGCATCAGCTTCAATTGCCGAAACTCGCGCACGAATTGGAATTGGACGTTTTGCACGCGCCGAGCTACCGGCGGATGCTCGCGCGCAAGCCTTGTCCGCTCGTCGCCACAATTCACGATCTCGCGCCGTTTCGGGTTGCAAAAAAATACGATTGGAAACGGATGTTTTATGGCCGCGTCATTGCCCGGCAACTCGCGCGACGACAGGATGAAATCATCGCCATCAGCGAAAACACCGCGCGGGACCTGGTCCAATTTTTTGGTTTGGCCCGGGAAAAAATTTCCGTCATTTACAACGGGCTGGAACACGACCGTTTTTTTCCCGGATCGCGCGAGCAGGCAAAAACAGAAATCGCCGCGCGATACGATTTGCGAAAACCATTTTTCCTTTACATCGCGCGATTGGAACATCCGGGCAAAAATCACGTTCGCCTGATTTCCTCGTTTAACGAATTCAAATCGGCGACACGCTCGAATTGGCAACTGGTTTTTGGCGGAAGCGACTGGACCGGCGCGGAAGCGATTCACGCCGCGATAAAAAAATCTCCGTTTGCAACGGACATTCGTTCGCTTGGATTTGTGGCGAATGATGAACTCCCGAATTTGTATCGCGCCGCGGATGTTTTTGTTTTTCCGTCGCTCTACGAAGGATTTGGCCTTCCGCCGATCGAAGCGATGGCGTGCGGTTGTCCGGTAATTTCATCCACGCGCGGTTCGCTCGGCGAAATTGTTGGGAATGCGGCGGCGATTGTGAATCCGGAAAACGTTTCCGAAATCGCGGCGCAACTCGCCGCGTTGTCGAGCGATGAAAAGCTGCGCGAGCGTTTGCGCAAAGCCGGATTTTCGCGCGCCGCGCAATTCGACTGGCGCAATGCCGCGCGGGAAACTTTGCGCGTTTACGAACGCGCCGCTCGTGTAAAATTTTCCCGCCGCAATCGCGAGCGCGCGAAGAATTCCCGAGCGCGCGAAGCCGGGAAACCCACGGAAAGCATTTCCACGACAACCTGATTATTCTCCAGTCTTTCCTGCTTGAATTCGACAACCCCCGCCTAAAAGAATATTGCGGAAATGAAAAATCCGTTTTCTTTGAAGGGCGAAATCGCCGTCGTCACGGGCGGCGGGACGGGATTGGGTTGCGGGATTGCGTCGTGCCTGGCCGAAGCCGGCGCGCGCGTTGTTCTTGTGGGCCGCCGCGCAGATGTTCTGAAAAAAGCCGCGAAAAAAATCGGCCGCTCCGCGATTGCCGAACCGCACGACATCACCGCCTTCGACGAAAACGAATCGCTGATAAAGAACATTACCCGTCGCGTCGGCCCGGTTTCCATTCTCATCAACAACGCCGGAATTCATCTGAAGAAAACCGCCGTTGAAACGACGCCGGAAGAATTCAACGCCGTTCTCCAA
>DASSNZ010000281.1:0-15377 GCA_035701135.1 Verrucomicrobiia bacterium | reverse complement strand
GAAGCAGGAAAACTGAACGAGGCCCGGGCGAAATTCGAAAGCGCGCTTTCCATTGATCCGAAAAATCCGGCGGCTTTGTATTACTTGTCGCTCGTGACAAATTCTCTGGAAAAAAACGGGGACCGAAACACCGTTCGACCCGCGCACAATTTGCCGCTGATCGAAAACCCCAACGGAAATAACGCACGCGACACAATACAAAAAGTGGCTCAGACTTCGTCATCATCGGAAGTTTCAACCAATATTACGACGCGACGGTTTAATGTGGATCGAAATACATTTGTTCAAAATCTGAAACGTATCGGCGTTTTGGAATCCGGCGATGGTCTTTCCGGAAATCCGGTTGCGGACAGAGAGGCGGTTCAAAACGGAATTCTCAAATGGTTTTCGAGCATGGGCGTTCACGTCCAAAATCTCAATTGGAACAGCTCCAATGGACATTTGCTCATTCGCGCGCCGAGAGAGGATATTGATACTATCGAAGCAGCCATTGGTGCGGTGTACCAATCTCCGCCGCAAGTGAACATCAAAGTTAGATTTGTCGAAGCCTCAAAAGACTCGCTGGCCGCGCTTCAAAATTTTCCGTCCACGATAAATCCTGAAAATAGCCAAACCCGAATTCTGACACTGACGTCGGATCAGACGCGTTCCATAATGAAAGCTCTCGAATCATCTTCGGAAAATGATTTGTTGGCTCAAGGCCAGGTTACAACGTTGAGCGCCAGGCAGGCTCAAATACAAAGCGTAGATACGCAATCCATTGCCATGAAAATCAATCCGGCGGCGCTCACATCGCCGGGAATTTATTCTTCAAACGGTACCAACGATCTTCTTATCACAACCAATTTACCCACGGGTCCTGTCATTGATGTCGTCCCGTTCGTATCGCAGGATGCCGACACCATCAAGATGAGACTGACGGCCACGGTGACGGAATTTCTCGGTTACGAAAAAGGTGAATCCGTGACAACCTACGTAGATGGTAAA
This sequence comes from Verrucomicrobiia bacterium, assembly GCA_035701135.1. Lineage (GTDB taxonomy): Bacteria > Verrucomicrobiota > Verrucomicrobiia > Limisphaerales > DASXHY01 > DASXHY01. Next base: position 14,390 of record DASSNZ010000281.1, on the reverse strand, counting down.
GAAGGAAAAACGGCGGTTCCGATCCCGCGTTTTAGAATTCGTCAGAAATCCGGCGACGCGATCATTAAGGACGGCCAAACTGTTGTTCTGTTCGACAATTCCGCAAAAATTTCCGATTCAAAAACGCCGGACGCAAAAGATAAAAACATCGTTGTCTTCGTAACCACCACGTTGATTGATTCGGCCGGAAATCGCATTCACTCGGACGCTCAATGACCATCCGCTCCGGGCGAACGCGCGCCAATTCACAAAATCGCCAGTCCATTTCCAATTTGGTTTTTGGTCCGCATCGCATCATTTTCATTCGCCGAATTTCGCGATTCTGCTAAGTTCAGAATCAATGGCGTTTGAATTTATTTTTCTCGGCACGGGCACTTCGCAGGGCGTGCCGGTCATCGGCAAAGAATATCCGGCGGAATTTCTGGCGAACCCGAAAAATCATCGCACGCGTCCGTCCATTTACATCGAAACTCCGCAGGTGAAAATCGTCGTGGACACGACGCCGGAATTTCGCATTCAGTGCCTTCGCGAAAATCTTCGCTGGCTCGACGCCGTGATTTTCACGCATTCCCACGCCGACCACGTGATGGGTCTGGACGATTGCCGGCGTTTCTGCGATTTGCGCGGCAACACGGCGCTGCCGATTTACGCGGACGCGTTCACGATGGAAGTATTGAAACGGATTTTCACTTACGCATTTCACAACGGACCGTGGCCGAAAGGTTATTTCATTCCCGAACCGCGCGTCGTGGATGGACCGTTCACGCTGGGCGATCTGGAAATTACTCCCCTGCTCCTTCCGCACGGAAAGATGAACACGAACGGCTATCTCTTTGTCCAAAACGGGAAAAAGCGCCTCGCGTATCTGAGCGATTGCAAGGAAGTTCCGATGGACGCCGTGGAAAAAATTCGCGGCGTGGAAATCGTCGTTCTGGACGCGCTGCGCCACGCGCCGCATCCGACGCACATGTGCCTGGACGAAGCGCTGACCGCCGCGCGGCGCATCGGCGCGCGACAAACTTTTTTCACGCACCTGACGCATGATTACGATCACGACGTGGCGCAGAAAGAATTGCCGGAAGGCGTGATGCTGGCGTGGGACGGACTGAAAGTGGCGGCGAGTGATTTTTAAGAAATCAAAGGCGCGAAGATGTCCGGACGCAAAGTAAACAGAATAAAATCTGGAAAATTGCCAAACCAATTTCCGGCTGATGAATTGTGAGGATTGAAGTTTTTTGAACAATGATTGCAAAGGTATGCGCGCTTCGCTTCGTAGTGGCACGGGCGTTTTGCCGGTGCGTTTTTGGTGTTGCCGGCTCGGAATCGCACGGGCGGGACGCCTGTGCCACTTTGCTTTGCGTCATTGCTCCTTCGCGCCTTTGCGTTAAAAAAACTTTTTCGCGCGTGAATAGAATTTTGTGATGAAAAAAACCGCATTCACACTTGCGATCGGAATGATCGCCTGTTCGTTGTTCGCCCAAAATCCGGGCGACGAAGTGATTGTCATTTACAACAAACGCGTTCCCGAATCCAAAGCTGTCGCAGAATACTACGCAAAAAAACGCGATGTTCCGAAAGATCATCTTTTCGGATTTTCCCTCAGCACGGGCGAAAACATGTCGCGCTCGGAATTCGAGCATTCGCTTCAAAAACCGCTCGAGAAAGAACTTGAGAAAAGGAAGCTCTGGAAAATTCGCGCCGAAACTTTTCCCGCCACGTCCAACAGCATTGCTCGCGTCGTGTGGAAAGTTCAGGATTCCAAAATCCGTTACGCGGTAATTTGTTATGGCGTTCCGTATCGCATTCCGCGCGACAACAGCATCAAGGAAATCGGAGCGGAAAAATTGCGCGAGGAATTGCGCCGAAACGAAGCTTCGGTGGACAGCGAACTCGCGCTGCTTCCCGCGATTGAGCAGAATCTTCCGTTGACCGGCCCGCTCAGAAATCCGCTTTACGGCTCCACGAACGAAACCGCGTTTTATCCGTCCAACGATGTTTTGATGGTGACGCGTCTTGACGGTCCCACGCCGGAAATCGCGCGCGGTCTGGTGGACAAGGCGATGGAAGCCGAGACGAACGGACTTTGGGGCCGCGCTTACATTGACATCCGAAATACTTCCGAGCCGGGCTACAAACTGGGCGACGACTGGATGCGCGGCGCGGCGGAAATTTGCCGGATGCTCGGATTTGAAACCGTCGTGGACACAAACGCCGCGACATTTCCGGCGGAATTTCCCATGAGCCAGATTGCATTTTACGCCGGCTGGTACACGGCGGGCGATGCCTCCGGACCGTTCGCCAGACCGCATGTGGAATTTCTGCCCGGCGCGTTCGCGTATCATCTGTTTTCCTACAGCGCGGCGAATTTGCGCAGCATGACGAAAGATTGGGTCGGCCCGCTGCTCGCCAAAGGCGCGACGATCACAATGGGTTGCGTGGATGAGCCGTATCTTTCCGGCACGCCGGACATCGCGATTTTCGCGGGCCGGTTTTTGTATCAGGGTTTCAGTTTCGGCGAAGCGGCGTACGCGTCGCAATCCGTTCTTTCCTGGCAAACGGTTTTCATTGGCGACCCGTTGTATCGGCCTTTTAAAATTCCGGCCGAACAATTGCACAAGGAACTCGCCGAACGCCAGAGCAAATGGCTTCAATGGTCTTTCCTGCGATTGGTCAATCTCAACATCGTCAAAGGCGTGCCGCTCGCGCGGGTCGCGTCCTTTCTCAACCAGATTAAAACAACAAAAGAAAGCGCGGTGCTGACGGAAAAACTCGGCGATCTTTATTCGGACCTCGGCAAACCGTCGTCCGCCGTGGAAATGTGGCAGCGCGCGCTGGAACTCGATCCTTCCCCGGAACAACGCGTCCGATTGCGCCTCGACCTTGCGGAAAAACTCGTGAAACTCGATCAGGATCAGGACGCCATCGAGGATTTGGCGAAACTGCTTGAGGAAAATCCCGATTATCCGGCCAAAATCAACATTTACAGAAAGCTTGTGCGGCTCGCGAAAAAGTTAGGCAAAACGGAAGCCGCGGAAAATTACGAGAAGCGCATTCAGGAACTCAGCGCAAAATAATTCGACGCCGAAAATTCAATTCTCATGGCCATTTTTTACGACACGCACGCGCATCTGGATTATCCGGATTTCGCGCCGGATATTTCGCAAGTGATTGAACGCGCGCGCGCCGCGGGAATTGAAAAAATTATTTCCATCGGCACGGATTTCGACAGCAGCCGCCGCGCGATTCAACTGGCGGAACAATTTGAAAACATTTTCGCCGTTGTCGGCTGGCATCCGTCCGAAGCCATGAAAGCGCCGGACGAAGCTCGCGGTGAACTGCGCGATCTGGCGAAACATCGCAAAGTCGTGGCGCTCGGCGAAACCGGCTTGGATTACCATCGTTTGCCGAGCCAGAACGGCGCGGGAATTTCCGAAGACGAAATTTACAAACGCAAACAAGCCGAACTTTTCCGACAACATCTGGAAATCGCCGCGGAACTGAATCTGAATTGCGTGATTCACCAGCGCGATTCGCTCGAAGACACGCTCGCGCAACTCGCGCCGTTCGCAGGCAAAGTGCGCGGCGTGTTTCATTGTTTTGCAAACGACGCCGCGACCATGCGACGCATTTTATCCATGAATTCGCTCGTGAGTTTTACGGGAATCGCGACGTTCAAAAACGCCCAAAACATTCGTGACACGCTTGCCGCGACTCCGCTCGGAAAATTCATGCTTGAAACCGATTGTCCGTATCTCGCGCCCGTTCCGCATCGCGGAAAACGCTGCGAACCGGCTTACGTGAAAGAGCTTTCGGAAGTTGTCGCGCAAACCAAAAACTGTTCGCTTGAGGAATTAAGCGCCGCAACCTGCCAAACCGCGCGGGATTTTTTTCAGAAATTGTAGTCCGGGACTAAACGCGCACAAATAGAGAAGGTTCTTCATCACTGCTGCAAGGGGAGCGCACCCGCCTCGGGTGCGATTTTCCGCGCCTCGCGGAAAATCGGACCTCTCAAACTGCCCCAGCCTTACGTCGCAGCCGAGCATCGTCGGCGGCGAGTCTGCGAGTAATGGTCAGAGGTCAGACTGATCAAAACCACTCTGTCTGTGATGTTTTAGCAGTCCCGCAAAGAGGGGCAGGCTGGCCGGTGCTGAAGGTCGCAGTCTGCTGAGGCTACGATTGTTGGACCTGACTGGTCATTTGGCTTGTTGCTTCCGTTCTAATTGCTGCTCTGCTTCTTTCAGCAACTCAACGCACTCTTTGAAAGTATTCTCAACATCGTTCCAATACTTATCATCAAGCATTATCTTCTTCGTTCCGCCGGAGTAATAGCTGATGAAACATCCTTTCGGGGTGTCGTGTTGGATTTTTCCGTGAGCAAATGCGTTGCGCCATTCCATGATCGTGCTCAGGTGTCCTTGTAGCTTGCTCTTGTTTTTGCCCTCAAGAAGAGCCTGTGTGTTGATGAGCTTCGTGACCAATTCCTTTTTTGCGCGGTAGGATAAGGCCGAAGACTTCAGAACCTCATTTTCGAACATGGCCCTTCTATCGTCGTGGCCAACAAATGGGCCCATGAAGTATTTGAGGAGTATATTTTCCAGCGTTTGTTCGATTGATGTGGTTGCGTAAAGAATCTTGCCGCCGTTCTTTCTTGCGGTCTCAACCACTGCACCGATTTGTGGGTCAACGATGTTTCCGAGAGGGATTGCATGTCTGCCGCCTCCCATATCAACTGCTTTGCTCAGATCGAATGTCCGCGGGTTGATAGTTATCGAAAACGTCTGCGTCATCGGCAGGTTGATTTCTCGCATGGCTACAACTCTCCTTTGAAGGCGCGGTCCAACAGCGAGGCAAACAGGGCGTCGAGGCGGGCGCGGCTGCGGGCTTGGGCGGTTTCCAGTGCGCGGATTTCTTTCACCCGCTCGGCAAATTCCTTTTGCAGCGGCAATGGTGGAACAGGGATCATCACGGCTTTCAACTTGTCGCTGTCCAATTTTTTCGTTCCATGCGCTGCGGTAGTGACTTGATTGAGAATGTGCGCGTGTTGGGCTTGAAGCGCACAATGCAAGAACTCCGGCATGATTCCGTCCTTCGGCAACAACGCTTTCATGTCTTGATTGATCGTGACGGGCACACGACAAAGGCGAATGGGAACGGTGTGGGCCAAAATCATTCCGCGCACAACGATGAGAACGGTGTCCTTCGGAATCAGGTGAAGATTCGTCTGTTCAAGCGCCGCTTGGCTAACGTGGTCTTCGCCGTCGAATATCTCGTCAACTTTCATGTCTTTCGGCGAAATCCAAGGTATGTTCCCGCTCCAAAACTCCTCGTTGCCTTTCGACGGAGTAGCCCCATTTCCAAACGTCACGATTTCTCCAAGCGGTTTAGACCAGCGTGAAGCCGCGCCGAACATTTTGTGAAAGAGGGCAGGAATGAATTCGGCGGTGCGGCGGTCGGCTTGGGCGCGCAGTTTGCGCAACGCGTCGGCTTCGTCCAGCAGCTTCACAATCCGCTCCTGCTCCGCCAGCGACGGAATGGGTATTAACAACGATTTTAGAATTTTGCCGTTAATGTTTAGTTGTGCCCCGCCTCGTGCCCGTGTTGTTAATTCAGCGACCGAGCAATCAAGGAATAACCGAAGAAACGGCGGGGTAAGTTGGCGTGTATCTTTCGGCGTAACACCAGCAATGGCTTGGTTCGTTGCGGCTTCTACTCCCAGCACCGCAGTTCGCCCAATCGTAGCAAAAATGGAGATTAAAATTGTTCCCGCCGGTAGCAATTTGGCGGCAGAATTCTCCAAACCCAGTTGTGAAATTGTTTCTTCGGTTTCTGAAACGGTTCCTTGAAGCATATCGCCGATTTTCACCCACGGAATTTTTCCCTTAAAGAACTCTGGTCGCCCGCGACTCGGCGTTCCACCAGCCACGACGTCACAGATTTCGCCAAGCGGTTTTGTCGGCCAGCGATTCATTTCTTTCCGATTTGAACGAGCAGGGAATTCCCGCGCTTCGTGATTTCATCTTCCAGTTTCAAAACCTCGCCCAGAATTTCCGCTGGCGCGGCGTGCTTCACGGTTTCGGTGCTAACGGGTTTGTAGCGGTTGGCGGTGAGGTTGAAATCGGCGGCGCGGATTTGTTCAACTGTCGCAGCCCAACTTTTCTCGCTCACCTTGCGGTCATCCCATTTAGCAATCAAATCAGGCAAATCATTTTCGGCAATCGGTCGCCGATTGTCGTCGAGACTGAAACCGTCGGCAGTGACTTCGTAGAACCAAACTTTTTTCGTCGGTTTGCCTTTGGTGAAAATGAGTGCGCTGGTTTTCACGCCGCTGTAAGGCTTGAACGAACCACCGGGAAAACTGACAACGGCTTGCACGTCGCATTTCTCCAGCAACAATCGCCGGATTTCCTGATGCGAACCGCTGGAACCGAATAACAATCCTTCCGGCACAATCACGCCGCACGTTCCGCCGTCGTTCAATGATTGAATCATCAAACCGAGAAATAGAATTTCGGTCTTCGTCGCGCGCACCGGCAAGTTGTCGCGGATGCGCTCCTTGTTCATGCTGCCGGCGAACGGCGGATTGGCGAGGATGATGTCGAATCTCTGATCGTCAATCTCGCTGGCCGCTCCAGCGATGGAATCGCGCCGGATGATGGTGGAATTTTCCAAGCCGTGCAGGATGAGATTCATCATGCCCAGCCGGACGATGTGCGGGTCAACGTCGTAGCCGAAAAACGTGCCGTGTTTGAGGACGTGCCACTGTTTTTCATTCAGCTTGTCGCCGTAACCGCGTTTCACCATCTGGCCGTTGCCGTTGATTCTCTCGTAGGTGTTCTTCGGGTCGGAATTTGCCAACTTGATGTGTTCGTACGCGGATATGAGGAAGCCGCCCGTTCCAAAAGCCGGGTCGCACACGGTATCGCCGATTTGCGGGTCAACCATTTTGACGATGGCACGAATGAGATGACGCGGCGTGAGAAACTGCCCGGCCTGCGCCTGCGTGCCGACGCGCCGGAGCAGGCTTTCGTAAAGGTTGCCCTTGGCGTCGGTGTCAATGTCCAGCAGGTTGGCCTCGCGGAACAGATCAATGCAGTCGCGCAGCGTATGGCCGTCGGGAATCTGGAATTGCGCGTCGTCAAAGAGCTTCCGGATTTCCTCGCGCCCGCGCAGGTTGCGCATGAAATCAAAAACGTCGTCGCGGACGAATTTGAAAAGCTGGTTAGTGCTGGTGATTTGGGAGAATGATGACCAGCGGAATTTTTCCTTCTCGCCGGAGAAAATCGGCTTGTAAGGCTTTTTGGAAAGTTTGGCTTCGCGTTCGTTTTCCGCCTCGGTTTCGTCGAGCATTTTCAGGAAAAACAAATAGCTGATCTGCTCGACGTAAGAGATGGGATTGGTCACGCCTGCCGCCCAGAGCTTGTTGCACAGGCGGTCAATCAGCGAATAGATGTATGGATTTGCCTGCGGGGGTGGAGCAGCCTCCGGCGCGGGAACTTTCGCTCGGGCAACTTTTGGGGGTGATGGCAATGTCTTAACGCTCATTTCAAAACGTCTTCCTTGAGTTCATTGAGTAAAGGTTCGAGATCGTCGCCGAACAATTGCATGGCCTTGCGCAAACCGCCCCAACCTTTGAGTGGCGGCAACTGGTTGAACACAGACAAGTCGAGACTTGCGGGTGGATAGGCTTGCACGAGCATCTGGTTTTTTAGCATCCGCCAGACGCGGGCTTTCTCGGGATCAAAATTGTGCTGGATGAGCCAGGCTTCAAACCGCTGATCAACGCGTTGCTCGCGGCTGGGGAATTGATATTGGCCCAGCGCGGCGCGGATGAAGTCCAGCAACGAAGCATCCGGCTGATTGAACGCCTCACGGAGATTGGCTTCATTGAAAAACTTTTCCGGCCCGCCGAGCGCGGCAGCGAGTTGGTCCATTTCCGCATCCGTCGGAATCTGTCCGTCACGGATTTTGGCGAGCAGGGCGTCTTTGGCAGTGCGTTCGGCGACTTCGCGATTCCATTCGTCCTGGTAATCGCGGATGTCCACGCGCATTCCCTCCGGGCCGACTTCAATCCATTTGCGTTCTACGAAACTGTCCTGCACCGAACCGACAGGAACGATTTTGATTTCGCCGCGCGGCGGACGCGATGGCGGCGGTGGCGGCATTACGCGCGGTTTGGTAACGACCGCGCCAGTGCCGGGCGGCGGTTTGGTTGGATCAAATTTCGGGTCGTTAAACCGCTCGCTGTTATCCGTGAAATCGTAAATCAGGAACGTGTCTTTGCGCGAACCGTCGGGGCGTTTGCAGATGCGACTGCCGCGCCCGCGCATTTGCTGGTAAAGAATTCCCGACTTCGTGGGACGCATCATCAGCAGATTTTCCACGCGCGGCGCGTCAAAGCCGGTATCGAGCATTCCGACCGAGACGGCGATGGCGGGCATTTCCTCGCGTTTGAATCGGCGAATGGCGGCTTTGGGATCGTCGGTGTCGGTGGTGATGACTTCGGCGTATTTGCCTTTCCACTCGGGATATTCGGCGTTGAGGAAATGGCAGATTTGCGCGGCATGGCGTTTGGTGCAGGCGAACACAATGGCTTTGCGTAGGCCGCTACCTTCACGCGCGCTTTCGATGCGGACAAATTCTTTCACCTGAAGCTGGATGCGATCCTCAAAGCTGACGAGCCGTTCCAAATCCGTCGGCGAATAGTCTTCGCCTTCAAAGCTGATGCCTTCGGAGGTAATGCGCGTTTTGGCTGCGTAGATGTCATATTCCGCGAGCACCTTGTCTTTGATACCGTCAAGAATGCCGTAGGAAAACACCGGCGCACCTTGTTCGGTCAAGGGATTCCAGCAATCGAAAAACTCGTAGGTATTGCGGATGAGTTTTTTCTCGGTATCGGAAACGAACGCGTATTGCCCGATGTTTGGCGTGGCGGTCAGGCCGATATGGATCGCGTCGAAGTGCAGCAGCGTATGTTTGTAGGTGGAGTAAATGGAACGGTGACATTCATCCGTTACCACCAAATCGAAATAGCCGGTCGAGAATCCGCCCGCGCCGAGTTGCGATGTAATTGTCGGCAATGTGCCGACGGTGATTTGCCCCTCGCGACTGCGGCGTCCGCCGGTGAGCAACACGGACGGATAATCGCTCAAACAAACGTCGAAGGTTTCCTCCTTGGCCTGACGCGCCAGTTCAATGCGGTCGGCAAGAAACAAAACGCGCTGCACCCAGCCCGCTTCAAAGAGCCGTTTCAAGATGAGCGCGATGGTGAAGGTTTTTCCTGTGCCGGTAGCCATTTCAACAAGCAACCGGCGTTTGCCTTTCATCAACGCTTCGTCAACTTTTGCCAGGCATCGCTGCTGATACTCGCGGACTTCGCGTTCGTCTGATCCGAAGCGAACATTTTTGGGAATAGGAACGGTTTTGAGCAGTCGGCGCTGCGAACGAAGTGCAATGAAGCGCTCCAAGTCGCCGCGCGCAAAGAAATTCTGAATCAGGCGCTCAGGTTGGTTTTCGTAATCCCAAAAGTAAGTGACGTCGCCGTTGCTGAGAAAGATGAAAGGCGCTTTGAGGCTGCGGGCATATTCCTCAGCGCGGGTTTTGGCGACTGACGGTTCTTTGCTGAATCGTTTGGCTTCGACTACAGCAAGAGGTCGCCCGCGAGCATCCAGCATGAGGTAGTCGGCACGTCCGTCCGCCGCCGTTTCTTCCGTGGCAACGTGCGTTTTATCTTCAATGTTCCAGCCGGCTTCACGCAGCTTGCGATCAATGATCATGCGGCTGTCGGCTTCGGTCGGCATTCTTATTACCTGTTTGTTACCCAGTTGCGGAGTTATACCTAGTTTTGGAGATTTTGCCAACGCGCATTGTGTCCAGTGTCCGTCAGTGTTATTTCACGCAGGGCTTTTAACATTTGCGGTGATTGTCACGTGTAAAGTTCCTGTTCCCTTTGGCTTCCGCGAGGTCATTCAATAACCAATTCGTGTTCGTCGGCACGAGAAAACCGCGGCGCAGGCGGAAGCGGATTCGGAACGAAAGCGCGGGCCTTCTCTCCTCCTGGGGAGGGAAGCGGAGCATAATGGCCGGTCAACCCGCGTTTCATGAATTAAATAAGTTTTAAATCTTGGCGAACGAATTAAAGGATGGCGGTCAATCTTTTAATTGTGAAGCCCCAAATTAAAGTATGCGCGATTCGATTTGCCCCTGAGCCGGCTGAGCCGGCACAATGCAGTTGAAAATGGGAAGCGCGCCCGCCCCGGGCGCAATCAGCCGCGCCCTCGCGGCTGAGGTGGATCGTCGAACTGTTTTGTATCGGATTGCGCCGCAGTGTTCAGCGTGAGGGCGCGCCGAACCGCAGCCGAGACGGTTGCGCTCCCCGGAAAAAGAACTGAATTTTTCTGGATGAGAATTCAAACGCATTCCGCGAATCCAAGCGGTTTCGCAAAGACCTGAAGGCGAAGATTTCACGGCGCGACGGATTTTGAGAGCGAGGCCATTTCCATTCTCTGCCATTGCTGCGCGATAGTGACTGGCGTTTAACAGACAAAATTTACACTGATGAAAATTTACTCAAAACTTCAAGCCTCATCAGTCATCTGCCGATTACGCAGATATTCTCCTTTTTAGCGCAGACGGTTAAAACATCGGGTGGTTGCAGCAGGCGGCGGAAAAAGATGCGGCAAACCAAATCTGGTGGAAATTGTTTCGTCGGTGCCAGTCGCAACTGAGCCAAAATGCGAAAAAAATGGCGGGAGTGGCGGGGCTCGAACCCGTAACCTCTGCCGTGACAGGGCAGCGCTCTAACCAATTGAGCTACACCCCCGCTCAAGGGGCGTGCGAACTTAGGAAAACGCTCCAACGGCGTCAAGCCAAAGCCCGGAAAAATATTCGGGCAGCAGACGCCAAGGAGGTGGGGGTGGGGAACCCCGCTGAAGAAACGTACTGCTACCCGAACACACTCATTTTAGGAGCGATAAATTCTTTGTCAACCATTCAAGCCCGCGCGTCATCGCAAACACACCGTAATTTCACGGATTTCCAAAACCTGGATCCGAACGCGGAAAAAATCGAAATCAAAAAACGAAAATCCAAATCCAAAATTCAGAATTCAGAATCCCGTTCTGGCGTTGCAAACGTCCAGTCGCCCGCTTAGGATTTGCTTGTCCCGCGTCCGTGTGGCGCCGGCGTTCTGATGTCCGAATACAAAGTCAAATTCGAGGTCTTTGAAGGCCCGCTCGATCTTCTCCTTTATCTCATCAAAAAGGATGAGCTGGACATTTACGACGTGAACCTGACGAAGCTCGCCACGCAATTCATCGAATACGTGGACACGATGCGAATGCTCGATCTGGAAATCGCCGGCGAGTTTATCGTGATGGCCGCCACGCTGATGTATATCAAAAGCCGCGAGTTGCTGCCGGTCGAACAACAGGTGCAGGCCGAAGGCGAAGAGGAAGGCGAGGACCCGCGCTGGGAATTGATCCGGCAACTCGTCGAATACAAAAAATTCAAGGACGCCGCCGCGCAATTGCAAACGCTCGAAGCGCGGCAGGAAGATGTTTTTCCCCGTCGCCCGGGAAAACTGGAATTCACATCCGACGCGCCCGCGCCCAAACCGAACGTTTCCATTTTCGACCTGCTCAACGCCGTCAATTCCGTCCTGCAACGATTCAGCCAACGCGATGATTCGCGGGAAATTTTTGAGGACAAGTGGAGTGTCAGCGAAAAAATTGAATTGTTGCGCGGGCTGATTTCCCAAAAGCCGCGCCTGAAATTTTCCGAATTGTTTGAATCCGCCGCGAGCCGCACCGAAGTTGTCGTCACGTTTCTCGCGCTGCTGGAATTGATTCGGCTCAAACAACTGGTTTGCGCGCAGTCCGAAGCGTTTGGAGAAATTGAAATCAACGCGGCGGCGGCAACGCAGGCGGTTCCCAACACGCCGCCCGGCGATCCGACTTCTCCGTGAAAACGTTCCAGGAATTTTTAAATCGCGTTTTGAACGAGGACGCGCTGGCGGGAATCGGAAAAATTCCGGACGGCTCCGTTGACCTCGTGATTGCCGATCCGCCGTATTGCCTCGGTAAAGATTACGGAAACAATTCCGACAAACTCGATCCCGAAAAATATCTCGAATGGAGCGCGAAATGGATTGACGCCGTGATTCCGAAACTGAAAAGCAACGGCTGTATTTACATTTTTTTGACGTGGCGTTTTTCGCCGGAAATTTTTTGTTATCTGAAAAAGAAAATGCTCATGCTCAACGAAATCATCTGGGACCGGAGAGTTCCGAGCATGGGCGGCGGCACGCGGCGATTTTCCTCCGTGCATGACACGATTGGTTTTTTTGCGAAATCGAAAGATTATTATTTCGACATTGATTCCGTGCGAATTCCTTACGATGCCGAAACCAAGAAAGCCCGTTCGCGCTCGATTTTTGTCGGAAAAAAATGGCTCGAAATCGGATATAACCCAAAAGATGTCTGGAGCGTTTCGCGCCTGCACGCGATTCATTCCGAACGCGAAAATCATCCGACGCAAAAGCCGCTCGAAATTATTGAGCGAATGATCAAAGCCAGTTGCCCGGCAAATGGAATCGTTCTCGATCCGTTCATGGGAAGCGGAACGACCGCCGTTGCCGCACGCCGTCTGAATCGGCATTTCATCGGTTTTGAAATCAATCCGGTTTACTGCGAAATGATTCGGAGGCGACTGGCGGATGAAACGATTTTTCCTTTGGACGCGGTTGCCGATGGTTTGGAAAAATCAAAAGCATCCCGGCGTCAGGCGGAATTTCGCGGCCGGATGCTGGCGGCGAAAACGGTTTGAATCCTTTTTAATTTTTTATCATGGAATTAAAATTCATTTTGGAAGCCTTGCTGTTCTCGGCGCAAAAACCGCTCAGCATCAAAGAAATTCGCGACGCGCTCGCCGCCGCGACGGAACATGCCGAAGGCGATGAAACCGTTCTCGCGTTCAAAAAAACGAAAGAAAACGAACTCACCGCCGCTCTCGAACAACTCGCGAAAGAACACGAAGAGGCAAAACGAAGCTACCGGCTCGCGTGCATCGCCGGCTCGTGGCAATTCGTCACGCAACCGGAATTCGCGCCGTGGCTCAAGGCGCTTGTCGGCGTCAAGGCGCGTCCGCCGCGTCTCTCTCAGGCCGCGCTGGAAACGCTCGCGATCATCGCGTATCGCCAGCCAATCACGCGCGCCGAGGTGGAGCAGATTCGCGGCGTGAATGTGGACGGCACGATGCAAACCCTGCTGGAACGCGGGCTGGTGGAATCGGTCGGACGCGCGGAAGTGGTGGGCCGCCCGGCGCTTTACGGAACGACGGCGGTGTTCATGGAATATTTTGGATTGCGGAGTCTGGACGATCTGCCCGCGGCGGATGAATTGCGAAAAATCGTGATTGAAAAACCCGCCGCTCCGCTGACGACGGACCCGGGACTGGCGACCGCGCCGCCCGAGCAATTGGCGGTCGCGGAAAACAACGAAGACGAAACGCAAAAAGCTGAAACCCAAAAAACCGAAGAGGAAAATAAGATTTCTGACGGACAGGATTAACAGAATGAACTGAATTTTGTTAATTATGTAAATTCTGTCTAAAAAACAGGGAGCCCATCAATGAGGCCCAAGGTGCAATTTGATTTGGATCAAGAAGGCGAAAGAGGATGGCCTGGAAATTCCACAACCGCGCGGACGCCTGGTTTATGCGTGAGAATCAGGCGCCGAAATTCCGAGGTGAACAATTTCGCATTTCCGAAATAGAATTGCTTTGGCAGGTGTAGCACAGCAATTATTTTTTCGTGCTTTCCAGATTCGAGCATGGCATAAAGCGGACATGAAATGTCCCAGATGCGATTCCGTTCTTTCCCCGGTTGAATACGACGGCCAGATCGTCGAAGTCTGTCCCGATTGCAAAGGCGAATGGCTGCACGCCGGAGAATTGCTGAAACTTGTGGAGCATCACAATGAGGTTTTCACACCGGAAGAAATCAATTCGCTCGACGCGCTGAACAAGGAAATTTTCACCGCCGAAAAAGACGATTACGATGAATTGGATTGTCCGTTATGCGGCGATGTGCGAATGGAGCATTTCAATTACGGCGACACGAGCGGAATCATTTTAAATAAATGCCCGGAGTGCGGTGGGATTTGGGCGGATAAAAACGAATTGCAAAAAATCGAGGAACTGGTGGACGGCTGGAAATCCTGCCTGAAAAAAGATGAGACGAAATACGGCGGGATTCTTCAAAAAGTCGAGGTGGAGGAACAACAGGAACTCGACAAAGCCGTTTCGATTTCCAGGTTCGGATTCGTGAACGCCGTGCTGCGCCGGTTTTGCGAATAAGCCTGACGAACAGATTTGATTCTTTCTCCCCGATTCCG
>DASSNZ010000280.1:0-13680 GCA_035701135.1 Verrucomicrobiia bacterium | reverse complement strand
TCGCCGGTTCCGACAAATTCCATCGTTCCACCTTGGTTTGTTGAAACCTGCATTGGATATTTGCCATCGTGATCTCCAGCCCAAAGCCGAAAAGAAAGACCGACTTGTTTCAGGTTATTAACGCATGAAATGCGCCTGGCCATCCGTGGATTTGTATGGGTCGTTGCCGGCAAAAGCATAAACGCCAGAATTGCTACTATTGCGATTATGACAATGATTTCCAAAAGGGTCAGAGCCGCGACTCCGTTTTTTGATGAGAATGTTTTCATGTTTTTCCTTTTCAGCAAAACACAGCGTTTCTTCAGCGCGCCGCAAAATGAATTTCGCGACGACGTGGTTTCCAAAATTTACGGAATCGCCAGACGATTTGTCGCGATGCCGGTATTTTCAAGTGCAGTTCGCAAACCAGATATGCTCAACTGCTGCACGCTTCCATCCGCAAAAAGTATGTTTCCTTTTTCGTTGTGAATTTCACGCGTCCAGCCGACTGTTTGATTTGTTGTTAAAGTCACCAATCCATTTCTCATCCGAATGCCGCCGGTGATATTTCTATCACCGCAAAGGAACATGGTTGCGTTGGTTTCAAGCGCGTCCACGCCGACAAAATAGCTGATGCGGGAGTTGTTGAAATCATTCTCGAAATTCGTGGCGCACCTGCGTTTGGCATCGTTGGGACAGAACAGAATTTTAGGAGTGCTGAGTTCATTGGACATGCCCTGGAAATGACGAAAAATTTCGCCGGTTCCGACAAACTCCATCGTTCCACCCTGATTCGTCGAGACCCGCATCGGATATTTGTCGCCGTTGTCTCCGGCCCAAAGCCGAAAAGAAAGGCCGACTTGTTTAAGGTTGTTAACGCATCCGATACGGGAGGAACGATGCCCGTGATCCGCCAATGCCGGTAAAAAAATTGCCGCCAAAAGCGCCAGGACCGCGATCACCATGAGAATTTCCAAAAGGGTCATGGCCGCGACTCTGTGTTTCGATGAGAATGCTTTCATGTTTTTCCTTTCGATAGAAACCAGCGTTCTTCAACGCTTTTAGCAGCGCCCGTGCCGTTTCGATTTCTTCGGAAAAACAGAAGTATTCCAGGCTGGAAAACGTGAGCTTCACGCGCTCCGCGTGAAATTCAAACACTCAACCAAACTTGGGTTCGTCGCGTCATCCCCAGAATTTTTGCGCGATGGGAATTCTGCGGCCGACGCCGAACGCCTTCGTCGTCACTCGCAATCCGGGCGCGGACTGGCGGCGTTTGTATTCGTTCAGGTCAATCAATCGAATCACTTTGCGCACGACCGCTTCGTCAAAACCCGCGACGACAATTTCCGAAATGGATTTTCCGTGAACGACGTACAGATCGAGAATCGCGTCGAGAATTTCGTACGGCGGAAGAGAATCCTGGTCGCACTGGTCCGGACGCAATTCCGCGGACGGCGGTTTGGTGATGGACGATTCGGGAATGATTTCCCGCTCGCGATTGATCCATCGCGCGAGCCGATAAACCGTCGTTTTCGGAACGTCGCTGATGACCGCCAGTCCGCCGCACATGTCGCCGTAAAGCGTGCAATAACCGACGGCCAATTCGCTTTTGTTTCCAGTCGTGAGCAGCAGCGAACCGAATTTGTTGGACAGCGCCATGAGAATCACGCCGCGCAATCGCGCCTGCATGTTTTCCTCCGTCGTGTCTTCAGGCCGTCCCGCAAAAATAGTTTTAAGCTGATCTTTCGTCGCGTCGAACGGCGGCTGAATCGGAACGATGTCGTATTGAATTCCCAGATTTTCCGCCAGCGCGCGCGCGTCGTCCAGACTGTGCTGCGAGGAATATTGCGAAGGCAACGAAACGCCGCGCACGTTTTCTTTTCCAAGCGCCGTCGCCGCGATGCACGCCGCGAGCGCCGAATCAATGCCGCCGCTCAGACCGAGAACGGCCGATTTGAAACCGCACTTGTGGAAGTAATCGCGCAGCCCGAGCGTCAGCGCCTTGTAAATCATTTCCTCGTCGCTCGGCCATGAAACTTCACCGGCGCGCACGGCGTTTTCATCATCCAGATTCGCGACAACAAAATCCTCCTCGAACAATTTTCCGCGCGCGATCATTTCGCCGTCCGCGTTGAAAATCATGCTGCCGCCATCGAAAACAAGCTCGTCGTTTCCGCCAACCTGATTGCAGAAAACAACCGGGCGTTTTGTTTTCAACGCGAGACTGCGGAGCATTTCGTGGCGCGTTTTATTTTTTCCGAGATGCCACGGCGACGCGGAAATATTGAAAATAATTTCAGATCCGGCCTCGGCGAGATCCACCGGCGGATTGTGGCGATAACGGCGTTCCGGCCAGAAATCCTCGTCGTTCCAGATGTCCTCGCAAATCGTCAACGCGATTCTTTTGCCGTCGAATTCGGCGGGAACATTTTCCGTCGCCGGCTCGAAATAACGGTCCTCGTCAAAAACATCATACGTCGGCAGCAACGTCTTGGCGCGCATGGCGGCGATTTTTCCATGGCGCAACAGCGCGACGGAATTGGTCACGTTTCGGCCCGGCTGCAATTTATTTTCACCCACGAAACCGACGAGCAAACCGGTTTCGCCGGTCGCGGCGGCGAGGCGATTCAGCGTTTCCAGATTTTGCGCCACGAATCTTTTTTTCAGCAACAGGTCTCGGGGCGGATAGCCGGTGATGCTCAATTCCGGACAAAGCACCATTTGCGCGCGGGCTTCGACGCCGCGCCGGTACGCGTTGAGAATCTTCGCCTCGTTTCCGGCGAGATCGCCGACGGTTGTGTTCAGTTGCGCGAGAGCGATTTTCATTCAGGGATTTTTTCCGAAGGTTTCCGCGAGCGAACCGCGTTCGGTGCGAATGGTCATTCCGGGATGAACATCGTGGCGCTTGAACCAGCCTTGCGGCACTTCGAGCGCGAACAAAATATTTTGCGAAGCCGAAATGACGGAATTCGTATTGAACGGCTCGAGATCGTGAATTTCCGCAATCACACCCTGCGGATCAATGTAGGCAACCGACAATGGCACCGAACAATTTTTCATCCAGAAATCCGCCTCTTGCGGATACGGCAGAACGAAAATCATGCTTTCGTCCTCGCCCATCGTTTTGCGGAACATCATGCCGGTCTGAATTTGTCGCGGCGTCACGGCCATTTCGGAATTCATTTCCAGCGGGCCGACCCAGAGTTTGATCGTGGGCAGTTTGGGCTGGGCCTGTTGCGGTTCGGAAACATCCACGGCGTAAACGGGCGTGGTGTTTTCAACCTTCTCCGTTTTTTTGCATCCGGCCCACAAGACCGGCGCGAGCAGGAGGATTCCGAACAAACGTTGAAATTTCATCGGCGTAGAAAATGGAGTATTCCCGGGAAATTTTCAATGCGCCTTCCGCGATGGAATCGGAAGCATTCCGCGCCGCGAAATCCGGATTCCTGATTCGCTCCAATTGACTCGCGCGGTTTCGTGGACAAATTTTTCGGATGAAGCTTTACATTCTCCGGCACGGCGACGCGGTGGAACACGGCGATCCGCGTTTCGTCGAGGACGAGCGTCCGCTGACCGCCAAAGGCATTCGCGAAACAACGCGGCTCGCCAAAACGCTTCGCGACAGGGAAATTTCGTTCGACGCGCTTTTGTCCAGCCCGCACACACGCGCGCGGCAAACGGCGGAAATCGTCGCGAACCGGGTCGAAGAGGAAGTCAGATTTTCCGATCACCTGAAGCCGGAAGGCGACATGGAAAAATTAATCGCGCAAATTAAAAAAATCCGGCCCGCGCCGAAAACGGTTTTGCTCGTCGGTCACGAGCCGTATCTGACGCAATTGATTTCAGAATTATGCCTGGGCGGTCCCGGTTTGCCGATCCAATTGAAAAAAGGCGGATTGTGTCGTCTGCAAATTGAAAAACTCGCGAAACGAAATGGCGCGATATTGGAATGGCTTTTGCCGCCGACATTTTCTTGAATTTCCAAACGCGACAGATTCCGCTTTTCTTTGGCGGATGAATTCGGACGCTTTGAAAAGATTGGTCATCGCCACGCGCAATTCCCACAAGGCCGGCGAAATTCAAACGATTCTTGGAAAAGGATTTCAATGCCGGACGTTGCGCGATTTTCCAGACGCGCCGGAAGTCATCGAAGACGCCGCGACATTCGCGGGAAACGCGACAAAAAAAGCCGTCGAACTCGCGCGCTGGCTCGGCTCTGAAATTTCAAATTTCAAATCTTCCATTTCAGGGGCTTTTGTCCTTGCGGATGATTCCGGATTGGAAGTGGACGCGTTGAACGGCGCGCCGGGCGTTTTTTCCGCGCGATTCGCCGCGATGGATTCCGGCGCGATGGAGAATTCTACCGACGCCGCGAACAACGCGAAGCTTCTGCGTCTGCTGGAAAATGTTCCGCTCGAAAAACGCACGGCGCGCTTTCGCTGCGTTCTTGCGCTCGCACCGCTGGAATTCAAAAATCAAAATTCAGAAATCGAAATTTCCTCGCCGGTTTGTTACGCGGACGAATTGGAATTGCGGACGGAAATTTTCGACGGCGCGTGCGAAGGCCGAATTGAATTCGCGCCGCGCGGTCAAGGCGGTTTTGGCTACGATCCGCTGTTCGTTCCGGTCGGTTTTGAAAAAAGTTTCGCGGAACTGGGCGACGAAATAAAAAATCGCCTGAGCCATCGCGCGAAGGCTTTGGAAAAATTGAAAGCGCGATTCAATTCGCACGATCAGTAATCCACGCGCACGCGATAAAATCTTAGGCGATTCGTGGTCGCGTCCAGAAATGTCATGCGATTTCCATTTCCGTTCGTGCTGCCGAGCAAATGCCAGACGGGCGGAAAATTCGTGGTGAACTCCACATTGTTCACCAGATTGGAAGCGCTGTTCCACGAAATCGCCATTCCATCCGGCGCGGGCGCGACCTGAACATCAAGAAGGGAAATATCGAAAAATAAAACATTCGTTTCGACAAACGCAGGATGGAGCAACGGCAAATCGTCGAAAGGAGGCGTGTAAATATGATGAAAAACCAGATTCGTTTCCTGGGTTCCATCGAAATATTGAAAACTGTTAAACTTGTTCAGCACGTTCGTTCCGCTGATGACGTGACCGAAAACAACGAAAAGATTATTCGTGTTGTTCGCGTCTAAAGCCGTATTTGGTCCGAGATTAAAAAACCATTGCGAACTCGCGGAGTTCGTGTCGCCGCCAAGTTTCGCCATTGCGATTGTGCCGAACACATTGCTGTAACGCGGGCCGACTCCGAATTCATTCGTGATCGGCGGAAAAGTTGGAATTGCGGCAAGCGCCGAATTGGTTGTTCCGCGATTTATTATTTTATATCCGCCACCTTGAATAACGAATCCCGGCACGAGCCGATGCGCGAAGCTGTCCCGGTATCGCCCGCTCTCGACGTAACGTTTGAAATTCTGGACGGTAACGGGTTTTTCCGAATCGTACAATTCCACTTCGATGTCGCCAAACACAGTGCGGAATTGCGCGAGCGTTCCGGCGAAAACGGATTGCGCCGCGACGATCCACATTGCGAGAAAAATTTTTCCGGAAAACGAATTCATGGAGAAGAGGAACCAAATTATTTCGGCGTTGGCAATTTGCCGTGAAGCAAACCGTTGCTGGCGATCATGCGGAACCTGTTTTTTTCGCCGGTGGATTCCGTCCAGAATTTTCCGCCCGCGCATTCGATGATTAATCCGCCGGCCGCGATGTCCCAGATATTCACGCCGCGTTCGATGTAGGCATCGAGCCGCCCGGTCGCGACATACGTGAGGCCAAGCGCTGCCGAGCCGAGCATCCTGATTTTCTGAACGCGCCGCGCAAGCCAGGTGAAATACGGCAGCGCGCGCTCCAGACTGCTTCGGCTTTTGGCGAATCCGATGGAAACGATGCATTTCGCGAGATCGCGGTGCGGACTGACCCGAATAATTTTTCCATTCAACCGCGCCGGATTTCCGCGAATTGCCGTCCAGAGTTCATCGGTGAACGGATCGTAAACAACGCCAATCTGAGTTTCGTGTTCCGGGTTTCGAATTTCGGGTTTGCCTCGGCGTTTTGAACTCGAAACGTCAAACTCGAAACCGGAAACCTTTTCCTGCAACGCGATGGAAACGCACGCGTGCGGAATGCCGTGGGCGAAATTCACCGTGCCGTCAATCGGATCCACAACCCAGCGCAACTCCGCGTCCTGCGCGCCGGAAACGCCTTCCTCGCCGAGCAGCGCGATTTCAGGAAACGCCGCGCGCAATTTTCTTTCGATCAGCTTCTGGCAGCGCACGTCCAGTTCGAGTTTGATGTCGTGCGAGGTTTCGGCGTTTATTTTTTTTACGGCGCGCAGATTTTTGCGCATGATTTCGCCCGCCGACTTTGCGGCGGCGGCGGCGCTTTTCAACGCGCGTTGTTGTTCGGATAATTTCATTCGCTTAAAAGATAAATCCGGTTTGAAAGGAAATCATTCCGGAAATCAGGTGCGCCATCGCCGCGGAATCCATGAGCAGGCTTCACGGAATCACTTCGTCGCGCTCTTCGAGCTGGTCAGCCTGTTCCAGGCGTTTTTCTTCCAGAAGATTTTTTTCGGCGGCGTCCAGGACATTCAGCAAATCCGCCGCTTCGAGCAGGCGCGGCGCGGTGACGTAATCCGCCCCGGCGGCGTAAAGCGCGGGAATGTCGGTGAGTTTTTCGGCGTGAATAATGATTTTCGCCTTCGCGTTCAGTTCGCGGACCTGACGTAACAATTTCAGATTGCTCGCGCCTTTGAGAATGCTGTTGGGCAAAGAGCAAACGACGATTTCCGCGTGCGCGACGCCGGCGTGGATGAGCGTGTCGCGCTGCGCAATGTCTCCGTAAACCACATGCACGCCGCGGCGTCGCAGGCGCTCGTTCACGTTTGGATTGAAATCCACGACCGCCAGATCCGGGAGCAGCGCGGGTTTTTCGCGCGTGACTTCTTCCAGCAGCGAACTGGCCGTCCAGAAAAATCCTAACAGGAAAATGCGTTTGGATTTTTGCGCCTGAACGCTTTCGGGCGTGACCTGCGGAAGATCGCGAATGCGAAGTTTGTTCAGCCATGGAACGGTTTTTTTCAGGATCAAATCGTTTTGAAAAACGGCGTAGGTGGAATCAATCGCCAGGAACGCAAACGCAAACGCGGCGATGCCGATGGATTGATTCGACACGTCGCCCGAGGCGGCGCCCATCGCCAGCAGCACGAGCGAAAGTTCGCTCATCTGGCAGAGATTGATCGCGGGCAAAAGGCTGATGCGATGTCCCTGCTTCATCAGATAAAGCGGCGTGAACACGGTGAACAGACGGCTTCCGACGAGGAACACGGAAAACACCATCATCCAGATCATGAAATTCCAGGTCGGCACCGGAATGGACATTCCCAGGCCGACGAAAAACAGCGTGACAAAAAAATCCCGAATGCTCGTGACTTTCGCCACGACATCGAGCGTGTAGGGAAACGTGGAAAGCGCGACACCCGCGACGAGCGCGCCCATTTCCCGCGAAAGACTCAGGTAACTTGCAAATCCCGCGAGCGCGAAACACCACGCCAGCGCGCCGACCAGAACCAGTTCGGGAAGACGCGCGACGGATTTGAAAATCGGCGGCAGAATAAACCGGCTGACCAACAGCGCGACGGCGACGAGCACGACAACTTTTCCCAACGCGAACGCGATAACGCCGACGGCGGGATGTTTTAAATTCGGTTGAACGGCGAGAAAAAGAATCGCGAACAAATCCTGCAACACGAGCACACCCAAAGTGATTCGGCCCGAGAGCGTTTCCAGTTCGTGTTTTTCATAAAGAATTTTGACGATAATGACCGTGCTGCTCAACGCCGCGCCGACACCCATGTAAAGCGCCTCAAGCCAGCCGTTCGCCAGCCCGATCCATTTGAAAAAAAACCAGCCCAGCGCCAGACAGCCGAGAATCTGGCTGGCGGCGGTGATGGTAATAATCCGTCCCGCGCTGATCATTTTTTTCAAATCGAGTTCCAAACCGATCATGAAGAGAAGCAACGTGAGGCCGATGCTGGAAATGCTTTCGATGGAATCGGGACTTGAAATGAGTTTTGTATGGCCGGGGCCGAGCGGAAGTCCGTGCGGGCCGATGGCGAATCCGGCGAGCAGATACGCAAGAAGCAACGGCTGCTTGATCGCCTGGCAGCCGACGGCCACAAGCCAGGCGGAAACAATGCAAATCGCAACGTCTTTAATCAGTCCGTGTTCCACAGGATTGCGGCGAGATTAGCTCCACGAATTGCGCTCGTCCAGACCGAAGGCGTTGCCGTTCAACGTTCGCGCGCGTCAAATCGAAACTTCCTCGAATTTTCCCGGCTGACGCAATTCGGTAAAGCAGTTCGATAAAAATCCGAATACCGAAATGCGAAATCCGAAACAAACTCGAATTCCGAAATCCGAATCAGCCCGTCGCGGTAAGATTTTAATGTCTCGCGTTTATCAGATTTCAAAAGCATTTCCATCACGCGCGCATGTTTCTCTTTCGGATTTCGGATTTCGGTTTTCGGTTTTCCTATAATCCTTTCCATTAAAAACGCCGGGGGATCGCGTCGGAATGCCCGTAGTTTTGGAAAAATCGCGCGCCGCATTCACGCGCTTTTGCGTTTCCCAATTTTTCGCGGTCGCGGTAGCTTTGCGGCAATGGCTCTGGTGCGAATTTTAATTGACGGTTACAGCCTGCTGCATTGCTGGGAGGAACTGGCGCCGGGCAGACCGCGATTTTCCGAAGCGGCGCGCGATGAGTTGATTCATATTTTAACGCGATACCAGGACGCGGCGGGAACGCCGATCACGATTTTCTTTGACGGCTCGCGTCCGCGCGGCGGACCGAAGGAAACAAGCGAGCGGCCGGAAATCGAGATTTTATTTTCGCGCGCGGGCCAGACGGCGGACCAAATGATCGAACGCGCGGCGCATCGTTTCCAGCCTTACGGCGAAGTGCTCGCGGTCACGGACGATCACGCGGAGCGCGACACGGTGATCGCGCTGGGCGGGATGGCGTCGAGTTGCGAAAATTTTATCCGGACCGTGCAAAGCGCGTTGTCGGAATTGGAAGACGACATCAAGCTGCACAATCGCCGCGAGCGGAACAAATTCAATCGGCGGTTTTGAAGTCAAATAACCATTGGCATTTCTTCCCGCTTCATGCTATATGCAACGTCCGCTTCGACGGGGAGCGGATAAAACAGTTTAAAAATTTAACGGAAAAAGAATTTATGTCACAGCATCGCAGTCTTCGCGCGGCGTCCACTCTCGGCGGCAAACGGAATGTGCTCAAGCGTTTTGAACGCACGGCATTGCTCAAAAAACGCGGTCAATGGAAAGACGGCGACCGCATTACCGGTTTGCGAAAAACAAAACCCGAGGCGTGAAGATTGGTTAATGGTTAAATCTGTAATCGGTTAAATAAGTTAAACGGTTAAATCGGTCGGATGAATGCCGCCTTATTTACATTTAACTGATTTAACTTTTAACCCTTTAACTTCCGCGTTTCTTGTCCGTTCGCCTTCAAAAATTTCTCGCGGAAGCCGGCATCGCTTCGCGTCGCGCCGGCGAGAAATGGATTCTCGACGGACGCGTTTCCGTCAATGGCGAAGTGGTCCGCCTGCTCGGAACCAAAATTGACCCGCTTCACGATCGCGTTCTGGTGGATGGAAAACCCGTTCGAGCCAAACGAAAAATTTACATCGCGCTTCACAAACCGCGCGGCTGCGTTTGCTCGCGCAAGGATCAGTTTGAGCGCCCGACGATTTACGAATTGCTCCCGAAGGAATGGTCGGAGGTTTATTCGGTCGGCCGGCTGGATTACGACACCGAAGGATTGATTTTCCTGACCAATGACGGAGAATTCGCGTTGCGCCTGACGCATCCGCGATATGAAATTCGCAAAAAATATTTTGCGACCGTTGAAGGCCGCGTCGAACCGGAAATGCTGCAGAAATTTGCCGCCGGGATTTTTCACAAAGGCGAAAAATTGAGGGCGGAAAAAACGCGGCTGATTTCCGCGGGCAAATCGAAAAGTCTGGTTGAACTGGATTTGACGGAAGGCAAAAATCGCGAGGTGCGGCGATTGTTTGAATCGCAGGGGTTGTCCGTCAAGCGCCTGGAGCGAATACAAATTGGAAAAATAAAGCTGGGGGAATTAAAACCCGGCAAGTGGCGGACATTGACAGAACCTGAGATTAAATCTCTACTGGGCTGAGTTATGAAAATGAAATTGTGGACGATTTGCGCGGTGATGATTTCTACGAGCGTTCTGGCCGACCGACCGGCGGAACCGCCGGCGATGACGACCCCGGTTCCCGCGACAAAACCGGCGTCGCAACCGTCCGGGCCGTCCGCGGAATTGACCAGCACGCCGCTGGTTCCCGGACCTGCGGTGGTCGTGGCGAACCGCGTGAATCTTCGCGGCAAAGCCGGACTTTCCGGCGAGGTCATTTCTCAAATGACCAACGGCGAGCCGGTGACCGTGATTGAGGAAATTGACCTGAAACATTCCAAAGCCAACGAACCTTCCGCCTGGGCGAAAATCGTTTTGCCCGACAAAGCGCCCGCGTGGGTTCACTCGTCCTACATTGATAATTCCACCATGACCGTGAAGCCGCGAAAACTGAACGTGCGCGGCGGTCCCGGAGAAAATTTCAGCATTCTTGGAACGTTGCAGCGCGGCGATTCCATCAAGGAAATCCAGACCAAAGGCAATTGGATTCAGATCGAGCCGCCGACAAATGCCTATGCTTTCATGGCCGCGCAATATCTGAGCCAGCAACCCGCCGTGATTGCGGAAGCGACTTCCGCTTTGCCGCCCGCCGAAACAAACAACATTGCCACGGAAATGCCGCAAATCGCGACCGCAACAACGGAAACACCGGCGGAAACAATCACAAATTCGACCGAAACCATTTCCAATGAAGTCGCCGCAGTCGAAACGCCGAATGAAGTGACGAACGAAGTCACCCACGAAACAACAACCACGAACGAAACCGAAATGACTTCCGAAACCGCGACTCCGGAAGTGCCCGCCGTCGAAGAACCGCCGCCGCGCATCGTTCAACGCGAAGGCATCGTGCGCGGAACCGTCAGCATTCAGGCGCCGACCCAATTTGAACTGATCAGCCCGGAAAATTCGCGCCCGATCAATTATCTTTACACCACGTCCACCAACCTGGATCTGAGCCGTTACAAAGGTTTGCACATTATTGTCACCGGCCAGGAAGGCATTGATCGCCGATGGAAAAACACGCCGGTCCTGACCATTCAGCGCATTCAGGTGCTCGACTAATGGCGCTGGAAAATCTCATTGACGGCCGCGCAATCGCCGCGCAAATCCAAAGCGAAGTCGCCCAACGCGTCGCGTCGCTCAAATCGCGCGGCATCCAGCCCGGACTTGCGTTTGTGCGCGTCGGCGAAGATCCGGCGTCGAAAGTTTACGTCGGGCGCAAGGAAAAAACCTGCCGCGATCTCGGGATTTTTTCCGAAACGCATGTGTTGAACGAATCGGCGAGCGAAGCCGAATTGCTCGCGCTGATTTCGAAATTAAATTCCGATTCGCGCCTTCACGGAATTCTCGTCCAGGCGCCGTTGCCCAAACAAATTCGCGAAGCGGTGATTTATTCCACGGTATTGCCGGAAAAAGACGTGGACGGATTTCATCCGGTGAACGTCGGCAAATTGATGCTCGGCGATCCGACAGGCTTTCGCCCGTGCACACCGGCGGGAATCCGCGAACTGCTCATTCGCTCGAACGTTCAAACGAGCGGCGCGGAAGTCGTCGTGCTGGGTCGCGGCAACATCGTCGGCAAGCCGATGGCCGCGATGCTTTGTCAGAAAGACAAACACGCGAATGCGACCGTGACGATTTGCCATTCCGGAACGCGCGACATTCAGGCGCATTGCCGGCGCGCGGATATTTTGATCGCGGCAATTGGCCAGGCGGAATTTGTCAAAGCGCCGATGGTCAAACCCGGCGCGGTGGTGATTGATGTCGGCGTCAATCGCATCAGTGATCCGACCGCGAAAAACGGCTCGCGGCTGGTCGGCGATGTGGATTTCAAAAACGTCCAGCCGATTGCCGGAAAGATCACGCCGAATCCAGGAGGCGTCGGCCCGATGACCATTGCGATGCTGATGTCGAATACGGTTCGCGCGGCGGAATCTGTTTCTGGATCCGAGTTTCGGGTTTCGGGTTGACCCGCTCGCGAACAATTCTGAAATCCAATCCCGAAAGAAAACTTGAAATAAAATTATGCAAGCAACTCGAATTTTACCCGACTTACAATGCTCTTTGCTGTGCGAGGAAGTGCGCCAGGAAGCGACAGGAAATTTCTTTCTCATCGGCGTTATCAATTTCATCCGCGTGCCGCAGCTTCCGGTGGTCGCGTTTAAACTAAGCGTGTTCAATCGCTGGACGGCCGGCCTGGGGCAATTCACCGAAAGCGTCCGACTCGTCGCGCCGGACCAGACCACCGTGCTGCGCAAAGGCGAAGTGAAATTCGCGTTGCAGGATGCGAATCTTCACGCGACGAACGTGACCGTATTCGGCCAGGTGGAATTTAAAGCGGCGGGAACTTATTACGTTGAAGTGCTTGTGGATGACGTGATGAAACTGCGCTATCCGGTTCCGGTCATTGTCGCGCCACCGCAAAATCAAAATCCGGCGGAACCCGCCGAGCCGACGCCCGGCTCCTGATTTCACCCAGGACGAACGCCATGACTGGATGCCGGCAGGGCGGACAATCCTCTGCCCGCCGCATATTGGACGGAAGATTTTCGAAAATGTCGTGCATCGTGATCCGCCATAGTTCGGCGCGCACGGAGTGAGGCGCCCCACCTTCAAAAATTAAATCCAAATCGAAAATCGCTTTCTGTTCATCCGGAATTTAGATGCGTTGATTTGTTAATCCGACAAACTTCCGGGACAAATCCGATTCGTGCCGTTATCATGGCCGCATAAATCCGCCCGATTGGGCGGCTCGTTGCGTATGCCCGACGGTTCAGAAACAAAAAAATTCGCGTGGCAACCGCTGACCTTTCGCGGCGTGGCGGCTTTTGCGCGCGCGCCGCTCAGACGGCTTTTGCTCGTGCAATTTATTTTCGCCGCGCTGGTTGGAATTTCGGTTGTCTGGTTTCTGGATACGGCGTGGTTTCCAACGATTCACGAAGCCATTCAGCAATTGCCGTCGAAGGGAGAAATTGATCGCGGAAAACTGGATTGGCCGGAACAGCCGCCGCGTTTGCTGGCGAGTGGACATTTTCTCGCGTTCATCGTGGACCTGAAACACACCGGAAAAATCCGCACGCCGGCGCAAATTCAAATCGAGCTGGGACGCGATTACGTCCGGTTCATTTCGCTGTTCGGCTACATGGATCGTTTATATCCGGCGGACTGGATTATTTTGTGCAATCGAACCGAACTGGAGCCGTGGTGGGGCGCTTGGCGTCCGCCGATTTTGTGGATCAGTTTTGGCGCGATGATTGTCGGTTTCATGGTGATCTGGGCGATTGTGGCGGCGATTTATTGCGCGCCAATCCGGCTCGTGGGATTTTTCGCAAACCGGGAAATCAGCGCGTTGGAAAGCTGGAAACTCGCGGGCGCGGTTCTGATGCCCGGAACGTTGCTGATGTGTTTCGCGATTTTTCTTTTCGGTTTTGGCGCGCT
>DASSNZ010000279.1:0-3546 GCA_035701135.1 Verrucomicrobiia bacterium | reverse complement strand
AAGATTTCTTTCGGAGCAGTCCGTATTCGAGACTGTCCACCAACGCCTGAAGACTCGCTTCGATAATGTTCGTGCTCACACCGACGGTGCCCCATTCGCGTTTGCTGTCGCTTGAGGTGATCAGCACCCGCGTTTTTGCCGCCGTGCCGGTTGTGCCGTTGATGATTCGAACTTTGTAATCGGTCAGTTCCACGCCCTTGAGCTTCGGAAAAAAATTCACCAGCGCGCGACGCAAAGCGGCATCCAACGCATTCACCGGCCCGTAACCTTCCGCCACCGTGTGCGCTGTTTTATCGCCGACGCGAACGCGCACGGTCGCTTCGCAGATGGATTCTTTTTTGTCGCGGCGCATTGAGACGTGATAGGTGTCCACGGCGAACGACAATTCCGGATTGTGTTCCAGCACGCTGCGGATCAACAACGCCATTGAACCTTCGGCCGCTTCGTATTCGTAACCGTCATGTTCGCGTTGTTTGATCGCCGTCAGAATCTGCTTCAGCTCGGGTGTGTCGTTTTGCAATTTGAAGCCGAGTTCCCGCGCTTTCATTACAATATTGCTGCGGCCCGCGAGATCGCTGATGAGAATGTTGCGCGCGTTGCCGACCAGTTTCGGATCAATGTGTTCGTAACTCGACGCGAGCTTTTGCACCGCGTTGACGTGCGTGCCGCCCTTGTGAGCGAATGCCGCGGAGCCGACCCACGGCAAACGCGGATTATGCCGGATATTCGCAATTTCATCCACGAATTGCGACAGGTCTTTCAGTTTCGCGAGCGACGCCGCCGGAACGGAACGCTTTTTCATCTTCAACGAAACACAGGGAATGACGCTCGTGAGATTGCAATTTCCCGTGCGTTCGCCGTAACCGTTGATTGTGCCTTGAACGTGAACCGCGCCGGATTCAATGGCCGCCAGGGCGTTCGCCACGCCCAGCCCGATGTCGTCGTGCGAATGAATGCCGACTTTGCAATTCAATTTGCCGACGGCAACTTTTGTAATTTCCGAAACTTCGGACGGCAGGCAGCCGCCGTTTGTATCGCAAAGCACAACGAAATCCGCGCCGGCCTTTTCCGCAGCCTGCCACGTGGCAATCGCGTATTCCGGATCGAGCTTGTAGCCATCGAAGCAATGTTCCGCGTCGTAAATGACAAATTTCCCGTGATCTTTCAGGAAGCGAACGGTGTCGCCGATCATCGCGAGATTTTCCTCCGGCGTGCAGCGCAAAACTTCTTTCACGTGCAGCATGGAAGTTTTTCCGTAAATCGTCACGACGGGCGTTCCGGCGTCAATGAGCAGGCGCACCTGATCGTCGCGCTCGACGCGCACGCCTTTTTTGCGCGTGGAACCGAACGCGGCGAGCCGGGCGTTTTTGAATTTGCGGCGCTTTGCTTCGTTGAAAAATTCAATGTCCTTGGGATTGCTTCCCGGCCAGCCGCCTTCAATGTAATGAACCCCGAACGCATCGAGCTTTTCCGCAATGCGCAATTTATCCATCACGGAAAAATTGACGCCTTCGCCCTGGCTGCCATCGCGCAGGGTCGTATCGTAGATTTCGACTTCGGGTTTCATAAAGTTCCGCAATCGCGGAAGGGAACTATCTACGACAATTTGTGGTCATTGGCAAAATGAAAGGAAAAGTCGAGCCCGGAATTTTCATTTGTTAGCGGCAAATTACATTCATTGAACTGATGAATTTCAGCGTGTTTGCCCTTGCGAAGTTTGCCCTGGATGCTTCATTATGAGCGTCCCGTTTCGCGCATATGGTGGAATTGGCAGACACGCTACTTTGAGGTGGTAGTGGGGCAACCCGTGCAGGTTCAAGTCCTGCTATGCGCACCATTTCAACAAACCCGGAATCCAAATATGAACTCAATCTATCATTGGCTGATTCCAGCAGTCTGGATTGTATTTTGGAGTTACTGGCTTGTCAGCGCGTTGAATGTAAAAAAGGCCAGGAAATCCGAATCCCGTCTGGCGCGAATGGTTCATCTGGCATTCGCGTGCTTCGCGTTTGTTCTGATTGTTTTGTCAGCAAGCCCAAATCGGTTCGTTGGATGGCATTTGTTTTCCGCCCAAAAAGATTTTTTCATCGGTGTGGCCATTCTACTTATCGGATTGGGCTTTGCCGTTTGGGCGCGGATTCATCTTGGAGCTTATTGGAGTGGGCGAGTGGAATTGAAGGAAGGCCACCGGCTGATTCGCACCGGGCCATATAAATGGGTGCGCCATCCGATTTACACCGGCATATTGGCGGGGTTTCTCGGAACGGGATTTGCGACCGGCGATGTGCGCATCGCGGGAGCGTTTGTTTTTCTTGGAATAATTTTTTTCCTGAAAAGCCGCCGCGAAGAATGTTTGCTCACTCAGGAATTTGGCGATGAATATATTCAATACCGAAAGAAGGTTCCAGCATTCCTGCCATTTCTCGTCTGATTCGTAAGCTCAAACCGGGAAAGTTCATCCTAACAAATTCTCGGCAATTGCTCGCCGGAAAGCATATCCACAACGCGGCTTCCGCCGACGTGCGTTTTCATCGTCACAAAACCGGGATGTTCGCCAATGACTTCGCCGATGATTGCGGCGTCGCGCCCAAGCGTATGTTCGCGCATGACGGAAAGAACGCGCGCGGCTTCGTCCGGCGGAACGAATGCGAGAAGTTTTCCCTCGTTCGCGACGTAAAGCGGATCCAATCCAAGAATTTCGCACGCGCCCTTAACTTCTTCGCTGATCGGCAGCGCGGCTTGTTCGAGCCGAATTCCGACACGCGATTGTTCCGCGATTTCGCTCAACGCGCTTGTCACGCCGCCGCGAGTCGGATCGCGCAGGACGTGGATATTTTTGCTCGCGGCGAAAATGGTTTCGACCAATCCGTTCAGCGCCGCCGTGTCACTCGCAATTTCGGTTTCAAATTCCAGTCCTTCGCGCACCGACATAATTGCGATTCCGTGAACGGCGATTTGTCCGCTCACAATAATTTTATCGCCGGGTTGCGCGCGTTTCGGGGAAATATTCACGTCCGGCGCGACGACACCAATTCCTGATGTGTTGATAAAAATCTGATCGCCTTTGCCGCGATCCACGACTTTCGTATCGCCTGTGACAAGCGCCACTCCGGCGGCATCGGCGGCCTCGCGCATGGATTGGAGAATCCGCCAGAAATCCCGCATCGGCAGACCTTCCTCAATGATGAACGCGGCGGAAAGATACAGCGGACGCGCGCCGCACATCGCGAGATCGTTGACTGTGCCGTGAATCGCGAGTTTTCCGATGTCGCCACCAGGAAAAAAAATCGGATTCACGACATACGAATCGGTGCTGAACGCGAGCTTCGCGTTGTTCACGGAAAAAATCGCGCCGTCGTGCAGCGGTTCCAGCAACGCGTTTTTGAATTGCGGCAAAATCATTTTTTCGATCAGCCGCTGCGTCATTTTTCCGCCGCTGCCGTGGCCGAGGACAATTTCCTTGTGATCGGAAATCGGAATCGGACAGGAAACGGAATCGAAATTTCGCAAATCCGGATTTTGAACTTCACCGTTTCCGTTTGGTAA
>DASSNZ010000278.1:0-10071 GCA_035701135.1 Verrucomicrobiia bacterium | reverse complement strand
TCGGCTATGGAAAATAATTTTTCCGCGGCTCCCGGCCAGAAAACTCCGTTGACTTTGCAATTAACGGCCGATGCCGACGCGCCGGATAATGCGATTGTGGTTTACACGATGACGTCGGCTGAAGGCGCGTCCGCGACATTCACCGGAAATATCACGTTGCTTCCCGCCGTGCCGGTCGTTTCGGTCGTTCAACCCGCCAATGGTTATGTCGAAGTCAGTGTGGACCGCGGCGAACTGCTGAGCCGGCAGGTGACCATCGTGAACAAAGGCCTGAAAGATCTCAAAGGCGTTTCAATTGTTCCGCCAACCAATGTCACCTGGATGTCCATTAATTTGCCGGCTTCGTCCGATGGAACGATTCCGTTGCCGGACTTGCCGGTTGGCGGCACTAACTCGTTCACCGTTGTTTTCACGCCGCCATCCGATGTGGATCTTGGGTTTTTCCAGGACAAACTCACCATTCAGGGCACGAACGCGCAATCCGGTTTTGATGTGAATTTGTACGCGCGCGTGACATCGTCGCGCGCCGGTTCGGTGCAATTTTACGTGGACGACATTCTCGGACTTGACGTTCCGAACGCGACGATTCGTTTGCGCAACACGGATTTGCAGGTGGAATTGCCGCCGGTGAAGACGGATATTAACGGACTGGTCACCGTAACGAATCTTCAGGAAGGCGACTGGTCGTGGCAGGTGAGCGCGCCCGGTTATTCGGCGAATGTCGGAGTGGTGAGCGTCGTTCCCGATCAGACGGTGCAGACACACACACGCCTTAACAAGAGTCTTGTCACGGTCAACTTTACGGTGACGCCGGTGCCGTTCAGCGACAAATACGAAATCAACATCGAACAGACATTCGAGACGCATGTGCCGATTCCGGTGCTGGTGATGACGCCGGCGTATCAGGCCTTTCAGGATGTGAAGCCGGGTTTCACGGCGACGTTCATTGCAACCGCGAAGAATGAAGGTCTGGTCCAGATGAAGGATCTGAGCATAACGGGGCAGCAGACAGGTCAGGCAACCTTGACGCCACTAATCACTTACGTGCCGGTACTGGGGCCGCAACAATCCATTGAGATTCCGTTCGTGGTAACGTATTCAGGAACAAATGCTCCATCCCAGCAAGGATTGGGCGACGCCATTGCCGGTTGCGTTGGCTTCGGTAATGTTGACACGCTTGCGGGATTTATTGAAGGGATGGCGGCGTTTGCAAAGGCATATGCTCAATGTCCGAAAGATGCCACGGCGATCACCCTGGCAACGAGTGTTGCCGTAACGATGCAGATACTGAGGGATGCGGAGGAGGCAGCGGAGAACCTGCTCTCGCCGGTGAAATTGCTGGGCTGCATTTTGGGCAACTTGATTGGCCCGATTAATTTGGGAATAGGCATTCAGGTCGGAATCAATACCGCTCCGCCGCAGCAGTCCACCACAGCCTTCGAGCCGGGAACACAAGGGTGTTTTAGTGGCGATACCCAAGTGCTGTTGGCGGACGGAAGCCTGAAGCCAATTAACCAGGTTCGAGCGGGCGATGTCGTGAAGTCTGGTCTCAGCCGTCATGAGATGGCCACGGTCGCGGAGGTTTATGAACGCAACGACAACACATGCCGCGAGATCCGCTTCGCGTTGCCGGGACAAGCTGATCCGGATTTTGTGCAGACCACGGATGAGCATTTGTTCTGGGAGGATGGAAAAGGATGGCTCGCGGCGGCGGAATTGAAGATCGGCGATTGGTTGCTCAACAGCTCCGGACAGCGCGTCCGCGTTATCAGCAACAAGCGATTGCCAGGCTCTCATAAAGTTTACACATTAAAGCTGCTGGGCGACACGGCGTTCTACGCGAACGGTCTTCTGGTTCACGATCTCTGCGGTGCCTGGATGACAGGAAGTGTTACGCGTGTTCAGCCCGCGCGATTCCAACCGGACAACAACTCGGAAACTCGCGGGCAAGAAGCTCGTGCCACCATTTCAACAAGATGATTTTTATGGTTGCGCGTTCTCCCATTTTGAATTTTGTCGTTCGCTGGACTCGAAACTCGTCGAGGCGGTTGCTTGCGGGTTTGCTTTGGTTTTCTGCAGCGGTTTTCTTTCATACCAACGCATTTGCTCAGGAACAATTCCAGGGCGTTTGCGCGCAGGTAAAAATTGTGATTCAACAGCAGTTGACGCTGGAACGAATCGGCTTCGATGCGCGATTGGAAATTGCCAACAATGATGGCTCGGACCCGATCACGGATTTTTCGGCGGCGTTGACGTTTGAAAATCCGTTGCTTTCGACAAATGGCGCGGTGGACGATGCGTCATCGCTGTTTTTCGTGCAGTCGCCAACGTTTGAAAACATAAATTCCGTCAGCGGCGACGGCGTGATCGCGCCGACGACCAAAGCGGTTATTCATTGGTTCATTATTCCAAAACCGAGCGCGGGAGGAATTACTCCGGACGGAATTCGTTATCTGATCGGCTGTCGTCTCGCGGGCAAGCTTCGCGGCGAAGTTATTCCGTCCGATGTTTTGTCGGCATTCCCCGCGGATATTTATGTCAAGCCGGAGCCTCAACTGCAGATCACGTACTTTCAGCCGCGCGATGTGCAGGGCGACGATCCGTTCACTCCAGAAGTTGAAGCGCCGGTTCCATTTACTCTTGGCGTGCTGGTGAAAAACGTCGGCTACGGCCTGGCGAAATCGGTGAACATCAATTCGCAACAGCCGAAAATCGTCGCGAGCAACAATGGTCTGCTGCTGGTCGCGCAATTGCTCGGCGCGCGCGTCGCCGATACGTTGGTTCAGCCTACCAGCTTGAACGTGAATCTTGGCGACATTCCGCCCGGCCAGGCACGCAAAGGAGCATGGGACATGATAACGTCGCTTTCCGGGCAATTCGTTCAATTCAAAGCGAGTTATACGCACGCATCGGAATTGGGCGGGCAGGAAACTTCCGACATCCAATCGCTCAACGCCTATTTTATCGCGCACGAAGTTTTGGATGACGATCCCGGGCGCGACGGCGTTAAGGATTTTCTGGCGGACATCAATACGAACGACACCGAAGTGATTCCGACCGCGCTTTACGAAAGCGAAGGCAATGTGCTTCCGGTGAATCTGCTGACCAACACTGCGGTTGTCGGTTCCGCCGGTCCCGGTGGAAGTTTTCAGGTGACGCTGACCGCGGACAAACCGGGCTGGGGTTATATTCGCGTGCCGGATCCCGGCCAGGATCGGCTGTCCATCGCGAGCGTCACGCGATCTGACGGGAAAATACTCAATCCTAACAACTTCTGGACGAACCATCGTTATACGGAAATTGGCAATATCCGGCAGAACTGGTTGAACATTTTCGACAAAGTGGACTTGAATAACTACACGTACACCGTCAATTACGCCGCAATCGCGACTGACACGGAGCCGCCGGTTGTCACGATGCGATTTGCCGGACCGGTCAATTCGATTGGCGGAAAATATTATGTCACGCCGGAAACCCAGATTTATTTCACCGCAGAAGACGCCAGCCCGGTTAGCATGTTTTACAATGTAACGAACGGAATGTTTCTGCCGGCATTTCCGTTTTCGCTGGCCAGTCCGGGTGAATATCCGATTGCGTTTTACGCAACGGATTCTTCCAACAATCGTTCGGAAAATCAGACGAACATTGTCGTTGTGTCTGGAAACGACGCGCTAGGTTTCGCGAATGTCAATTCGCCGGGCCAGCCGTTTTTTGTGACAGGCGATACACTTTCTGTCCGGCCGTATAACGCGCCGCTCACATTCCAGGCGCAATTCGATCCCAGCCCGGTGAACGCGCGTGTGGATATTTTCCAGGGCGTCGTCGGTTGGGCCGCGATTTCCAACGCGCCTTCTTCGCCGACTTCGGATAATTCCGCTTCGCTCACAGTCGGCGGGCCAAACGTGGATTATTATGTTTATTCTCTGAACGGCGGAGCATGGAGCGCGGAACAGCCGGTTTCGTCGCCGATCAATTTGTCGGCGCTCGCGCCCGGCAGTTACACCGTTTCCGTTTTGGGACGCTCGCAATTCGGCGGTTACCTCGATGCGTCGAACGCGGTTTCCGTGAACTGGGTGGTGAATCCGACCGCGCCGGCGACGCGTGTCAGTGGCGCGCCGGAAACGCCCACCCGTTCCGCAAACGCTTCGCTCAACATTTCCGGAAACGGCGTGACGGATTATCGTTGGACGTTAAATGACAGCTATTATCGTCCCGAAGCCGCCGCGCCGGGTGCGCTGGCGATTTCACCCAGTTCCAGCACAAACGAAAAATTCACCGTTTCCGTCATTGGCAAAATCAACGGCGTTTACCAGTCCACCAATACGCCGACAACGGTTTCATGGAATTTCGATCCGCTGTTCGGCTATGCGCAACCGGGGTTGTCTCTTGTTCGCAGCATTGGTTTTACAAACATTGGAACAGCAGCGCAAAATTTCGTTTGGGACGGTCGCTCTGACAATGGAACGCCGTTGCCGCCGGGCTGGTACACGGTTCGACTCGGCATTTCGGATCAACTCGGGCGGACCAATTTCGCAACGAGACTGGTGCAGATCGGCAATGTCGCGGGCGATGAGGCCACGCTTGCGGATGTTTCGCGCGGCGCAAAAAATCCTTATGCGCGCGGCCGCCGGGCGGTCTGGCAGGATCAAAGCGATGGGAACTGGCAGATTTACGCGCGGGATTTGAGCGTTAAAAACGGGCCGATTGAAAAATTGACGAATACAACTTTAAGCCAGGAAAATCCGCGCACGGACGGGCGCTACGTTGTCTGGCAAGGCCGGCAACCGAACGGAAACTGGGATATTTATCTGAAAGATCTCGACGGCATTTCCGCGCCCCAGGCAATCACCAGCACGACAGCCGCCGATGAAATCAATCCCGTCATTGACTGGCCCTGGGTGGTTTATCAGACGAGGCCATTGTCCAATCCAAACGGCGCATGGAATCTGGAAGCTCAAAATCTCTACACCGGCCAAACGTTCGCCGTTTCGCCGTCATCGCAGGACGAACTGGATCCGGATATTCAGGCCGGTCGCGTCGTCTGGCAGGATTTCCGCGACGTCGGGCCGGGAGAAATTTATTTCAAGAATCTGGAAAACGGCGGGCAGCGGAGAATCACGACCAACACGTTCGGCCAATATCATCCCGTCATTTCCGGGAATCGGATTGCGTGGCAGGACAATCGCAATGGCGAAGTGGATATTTACGGATTCGATCTTTTGCGCAACGCTGAAATTCCGATCACGAGCACGCCGGAAAACGAGACGCTTCCGTTCATTGACGGGCCATGGCTGGTTTGCCAGGAGGATTCGCTCGGGCCGCTCACATCAAACGTCCGGCTGATTCACCTTCCGAGTTTGAACGCGGTTCCAATCACACGCACGCTGACGTTGAAAAATGCTCCGTCTCTGGCGCAGGGAAAAGCGGTGTGGCTCGATACGCAGAGCAATCTTTCCAGTGTCGTGACGGCGGATCTGCCGGCATTGCAAGGCGTTTTCCAGAATCGCAACGCGGTTGCAGTCACCGAATCCATGGTTTCGTATCAACACGACGCCTACACACTGCTCAAGCTGTGGCATGCCGAAGCGGGCGTTCAGGAAATTTCGCATTACAGTTCGCTGGTGCCGCAGGTCGTAAGCGAAACGGCTTATTGGAACGGCGGCGCGCCCGGCGGACAGAATTTCACATTATCGGCAGGCAGTTTCCTTTGGATCAAATTCGACAATTCACGCGTGCTCGATCTGGGCATCAACAACGCGGGACCACTGAATCTCGCCGCGGGAATCAACGTCTTCAGCTATGCCGGATTCCCGGGGTCGTACAGCGCGTTTCGTTTGCTCGATCAACTGGGCGTCGGGAATGTCCGGGCTGTCCGCATGTTGGATTCCGCTTCCGGACGCTGGGTCGTTGCGGAAGTGCAAAATGGCCGGCCCATTGGCGATGATTTTGCGATTCCAAACGTCGCCGTGCTGATGCTCGACATGCAAAATCCGGTGAACAATTTTACTCCGCAGTTGCCATGAAAACGTTTATTTCAACACGCCCGGTCAGTTGCGCGATAATCATGTTAGGCACATTGTCGGCGTTTGCCATTTCTCCCGCGCAGGTGCGTCAATTGCTGGATTCCGGCGAAAAAATCACCTTCGTGGATGTGCGCCTGAACACGGTTTTCCAAAGCGGCCATATTCCCGGAGCGATCAATATTCCCGCGAAACTGGTGCCGGAAAAACAATTGCCGCCGATTGGCCATGTGATTGTGTGCGACGATGGCATTCACCTGGACGCGGCCGCCGCCGCCGCCGCGCTGAATCAAAAAACCGGAATCAATGCGGAAGTTTTGGACGGCGGTTATGCCGCATGGGAAACGGAGCGTTCCGAAACCACCGGGCCGGGCGGAATGAAAGAGGAGAAATCTCCGTTGATCACCTACGCGGAATTGCAAAAAATTCAGAGCAGCGACGTCGTTCTCGTGGATTTGCGAAAAGCCGCGCCGTCGCCAGCAAAAGCGTTATCGCTGAATCCCTCCGGAAAAAATATTGCGCCGCCTGCGCTAACTGATCTGCAGGCGGAATTTCCGAAAGCGCGCGTAAGCCGTTCTCCATTCGCGGAGTCCGGCGGGGGAGCGACGCTTGCGAAATCCGCCTCATCGGCGGCTCCTCCATTACTCGTGCTGATTGACAGCGGAGACGGCAGCGCTCAAAGAATAGCGCGGGCGCTCAAGGCGAATGGCATTACACGATTCGCAATTCTGGCCGGGGGCGAGAAAATTCTTTCCGTTCATGGCGAACCTGGTTTGCAGCGAATCGGTTCGAGCGTGACTGTCAGAAAAGCCAGCGCCGATTCTTCGCAGCCCGCAACTCCGTGACGTTATGTTTTCCACAAAGCTCATATTTCCCGGCCTGCGGGCGACATCGCGTTTGAAAAACTTTCTGCTCCTCGCGTTGGCATTTGCCGCAACGTCAGTTTCCGCCGTGACGATTACAAATGTCACTGTCGTCAACGTGACGCCCAGCGGTTTCAGTGTGCTTTGGCGCGCCACGAATTCCACGCCGTCCATCGCCGTTTTTTCGGATCCGAACGGGACGACAAATCTCGCGGGACAAGTCGGAATTGAAACGTTTCCATTGCGCACGGGAAATCCCGATCTGGAATCCGGTTATCAACGGCGCGTCGCCGCGGCGGCGCTTCGCCAGAAAACGCAAAACTACGGTTTGATGCTCGTGCGCGTCAGCCATTGTCAACCGGATACGACCTATTATTTTCGACTGACATCCACACCGAATTCCGGTTCTCCGGATATTTATCCGTCGTCAGGTCCGTTGCCATCCGTGACAACGGAAACGGAAAATTCGTTTGTGGCAAACGACCAGCAACTCGTTCTGGATGTTCCCGTGGCAAACGCGGAAGGGCGAATCGTGCTGCTTTCGAATACGAATGCGGCGCAT
This sequence comes from Verrucomicrobiia bacterium, assembly GCA_035701135.1. Taxonomy (GTDB): domain Bacteria; phylum Verrucomicrobiota; class Verrucomicrobiia; order Limisphaerales; family DASXHY01; genus DASXHY01. The sequence goes on along the minus strand of DASSNZ010000278.1, from coordinate 2,626 downwards.
CCTTTGGCGGCTGTCATCGGCGACGGCGTCGGCACGAACCAGGTTTTTTTCAATGTGAACGATTTATTTGCCGCCGCGAGTCCGGGAAATTTCACGCCGCTGGATCAACAGGATTTCGCGTTGGACGTCCTCGGGCCGGATGGCGCGGAGATTTCAAATTCCTACACGCTCGAATTCACGGCGGACTTTGTCGCGGCGCAGCCGACGGTTGTTTCCATTCAAACAGGATTTCTTGCGATGTATGTCGGTTCGACGATTGTCAGCACCGGGCAAACGGGCGGGGTGGTTATCAGCGGAAACGCGAGCACGAATTTTTCAAGCGTTGATTTGACGCTGGATATTCCTTCGGGGCGTTTCACAAATCTTGCCTTGCAATCGCTGGCGCCAGGATTGGATCCGCTTGCGACGACAATCACGCAGCAGGACAGCTCCACCTGGTTGCTGCATTTCCAGGCGTCGTCAGGGCAAAGCATTATCGGCTCGGAAAATCTGGCGCGGCTGAATTTCACGGCCGCGCCGAATCAGCGGTCCGCGTTTGCGCCTTTGAAAGTGAAAAATCTGGCCTGGACCAAACCTGATTCCGCGCCGCTCGGACAGACGTTCGCGCAATCAGGGCGCGTTGTGGTAATCGGAAACGAGCCATTGCTCGAAGCCGGATTCGCGACCAATGGCGCGCGACAACTCACATTATATGGCAAATCGTGGATGAGTTATCAGATCGAATGTTCCACCAACCTGAGTAATCCATTTGCGTGGAAACCGGTGCGGCATTTTGCGCAAACCAATATTTTCACCACGCTGACCGGACTGACCGCGCCGTCGCCTGACACGTTTTACCGTGCGATGGAATTCAAGCCCGATCCGCCGGTTCTGGACGCGCTGTTGCAGACAAATCGCAATCGCGTTTTGCTCGGTTATGGCCGTCCGGGAACCGCTTACTCGGTGCTTGCAAATACAAATTTATCTGACGTTGTGGCCTGGAAACCGGTGGCAAATTATTCGCTGACCAACTCATTTCATTTCATAAATGTTCCCGGCACAAACAGCGTGATTTTCTACCGGCTGCTCAAGAATTGATTCGCGAAGGATATGGATAAATTTTAATCTGGCTCATGGGGATTCCGGATTTGATTCAAAACGGATCATTTGGCGCCGGAATCATTGTTTTGAAATTTTCTTCTGGACAGTTCATCCGGAATCAAATATTGTTCGGCTCCTGAACTAAGTCGGTTCGCGTATGGTACGAAAGATTGACTTAAACAATTTTCAGGTAGCCCGCAGCGAAACGGCGCGCGACATCAACCGGCGCATTTTGCTGAATCTCATCCGAAAACATCAGCCGGTTTCGCGGGCGGATCTTTCCCGGCATTCAGGCCTCCAGCGAAGCACGGTTTCTTCCATTGCAGAACAACTTCTGGCAGAACGATGGGTGACGGAAGGCGCTATGGGCCATCTTCCGCGCGGACGAAAACCAACCTTCCTGCACCTGAACCGCGATCGCGTCGGGATCATTGCCATTGATCTTCGGCCATTAAAAACCACGATTGCGCTTGCCGGACTGGACAACCGGTTTTTCGCGCAGGAATCCATCCCTACCGGCAAGGATCCGGTCAAGTTTCTCAAGCAGCTTGGAGGCCGCCTGTGCGATCTCATGAAAGCGCATCCGCACGTTTGTTACGAGGGAATCGGAGTGGCGTTGCCGGGCCGGGTGGATTTGTCCACGAAACGTTTGTTTTTCGCTCCGAACCTTGGCTGGCGGGACCTGGACGTCAAAACACCGCTGGAGCAGGCGACCGGACTTGCCGTCGAACTGGAAAATGACGCGAACACCTGCGCGCTGGCCGAACTTTGGAGCGGGCAACACGCCGACGGGGTGCCTAACATGCTGTCGGTTGCCGTGACCGAAGGAATTGGCGTCGGGATGATCCTGAATGGCCAACTGGTTCGCGGTTCGACAGGCGTTGCGGGAGAATTCGGACACATTGCGCTTCACGAGGACGGTCCCTTATGTAATTGCGGAAACCACGGTTGCTGGGAAGTCATGGCATCGAATTCAGCCGCTTCCCGCTATTACGGACGGACCGGTTCGGCGCGAAATCACGCGGTAAACGGTTCGGGAATTCTTCCGGAATTTCAGGATATTTTGCAGTTGGCCAAACAGGGCGACGTTCGTGCCGGCGAGGCGCTGGATCAGATGGCGCATCACCTTGGCGCGGGCATTGCAATATTGGTGACAGGGCTTGCGCCGGAAATGATTATCGTGGTTGGCGAGGTGACCCGCGCATGGAAAAGAGTCGGACCAATCATTGAAAAGATCGTGAAACAAAGGTCGGTCACTTGGGCGACGACACGGATCATCGCGGCCGATCCCGCCGAACAAACGCGCTTGAGAGGCACGGTTGCGTTAGTGCTGCAAAAGCATTTTGGCGCGCCGTCCATCGCATGAGAACCAATATATTTTAGAACGGACATCATGAAAAACATCGCTATCGCCTATTCTCAGCCGACGAGCAACTCCAGGTTCCGGCTGGAGCGCCATTCGACGGACCGGTTTGGAGAAAACTCGAATCGGACCGCAACGGCCCCAAACGACTTTTTGCGCGGAAAAAGTTTGAGTCCCGAACCA
>DASSNZ010000277.1:0-8654 GCA_035701135.1 Verrucomicrobiia bacterium | reverse complement strand
TTCAAGTGCAGGCCGTCTTTCTGCAAAAGTTCCGGACGCAATCCGCCGTTCGGAGTCAGCATCGCGGAATAAGTATCAACGAACAGAAGTTTATCGTCCGTTTTTGTGTAGTTCCTGATCAACTGGTTGGCGGACTGGACTTCCGGAAGCAGATTTTTTCGCGCGGGACAAGGTTTGATTGAAATATAAGCGATCCGGGTTTGCGGCAGCGCGGCGTGAATTTTTTTCACGAACGTTTTGAAATCGGAAAAAACCCGTTCGGGCGTTTTGCCTCCGGCCAGATCGTTGTCTCCGGCGTAAAGGAAAATCATTTTGGGTTTATATGGAAGGACGATGCGATCGGCGAATTCAATTGAATCCGACAATTCCGATCCGCCGAAGCCGCGCTTGAAAACGGTGTGACCTGGAAAATCCTTCTGCAAATCCGGCCAGATGCGAATGGACGAACTGCCCAGGAAAAGAATCGCATGTTGCGGCGGCGGATTTGTTTTGTCCGATGCTTCGAACGCCTTGATTTCACGTTCCCATCGGTTCGAAGCGGAATTTGTTTCCGCCGCGAAAGTTGGATGTGAGATGCCGAATAGAATCGCGAATGAGATGGCGAGAACCGGTTGGATGGAAAAATGCGCGCGCATTCTTATTTTATTACCGCCGCCCGTCGGCGCATTGCAAGATAAAGAAATTTTTCAACGCGAAAAATACGCCGATGGAAATTGTCAAAATTTCACGCAGCCATTTTCGCGCGAAAGGGCGAATCGGAGAAAAACGTTTTCGCGTTTCGTTTGGTGCGATGCGAAATTCAATCAGACTTGCTGCTCATCGCGACTTCGGCGCGCAGCACATCGTGCAAAGTCACCACTCCAAGAATTTTCCCCGCCGGACGATTGATCACCACAACCATCAGCGATGTGGATTCGATCAAAAGATTTTGCAGGTCGCGAATGGTTGTGCCGGCGTGGCATGTCACGACCGACTCCAGTTTTGGCGCGCGTTTTTCGGCGAGGCTGGATTCCGCTTCCTTGCGTGTCAGAATTCCAACGGCCAATCCGTTTTGCGAAACAGGAAATCGTTGATACGGATGATCGCGGAGCATTTCCTGAATGGCCGCGGGCGACAAATCCTGAACAACGACAGGCTGGAAATTCGCGAAAGTGGAAACCGGCAATTGCTGCCAGCTTTGCAAATCGCGCGGCGGAATGACGTGTTCCAGATGATGCCCGTCCTGCACGAGAATGCCTTCGTAAAAATTATGTTTCGTCAGTCGGCGCCGCAACGCCTCGCTCACCAGCGCGCCCAACATTAAAGCCGGCACGAGCGAAAATTGATGCGTCATTTCAAACACGATCAGAATTCCCGTCACCGGCGCGCCGACCACCGCCCCGAGACACGCGCTCATTCCGACCACGGCCAAAACGATCTGGTCCGCCGGAACCAGATGAATCGCGAAATTGAAAATTCCCGCCAGCGTCAATCCGCACATTCCGCCGATGACAAGCAACGGCGAAAAAATTCCGCCGCATCCGCCGAAACCGTAGGAGATGAACGTCGCGATGAGTTTGCTGATCCACAAAATTCCTGCGAGTTTCCAGGTCAAATCAAAATTCAATCCCGCTGAAAGGTCCTCGTAACCCAGGCTGAAAACTCCCAGATGCCCGGTTCCGACAAACACTGCCGCGCCTGTCAGCCAGGTGATGAATCCGCCAAACGCGGGTTGCAGCCACGGAGAAATTCGCCTTTGCCGTTTGCATCCGGCGCGCAATTTCAAAGTCAATTTTTGAAATGCCAGGCCGCTGAACGCCGCAAGCGCGGCGACAAATGGAATCAACAGATACACGCGCCACGTATTTCCTTCCACGCGATGCAGCGTAAAAGCCGGTTGTTGCCCGACCAATCCATGCACGACGAACGCTCCGATTACCGACGCGAGCAGCACGCTTCCGAGAAGCCGGCTGTTCAGGTCCGCGATGATTTCTTCCAGCACAAACGTGATGGATGCCAGAGGCGTGTTGAATGCCGCGGCCAATCCCGCCGCCGCGCCCGCCGCCGCCGCGCGACGGCGTTTTTGTTTGGGTTCGCCGAGCGCGCCGCCGAGATTTGAAGCCAGCGCGCCGCCCAGTTGCACGCTCGGACCTTCGCGTCCCAGACTCGCGCCGCCGCCGATGCTCAAAACGCCCGCGAGAAATTTCACCCAGATCACGCGCGAAGGCACGGCGCCAAAATCCTTCCAGAACGCGAGTTTGAGTTGCGGAATGCCGCTGCCCGCCGCGTCGCGGCAAAACCGGTTGAGCAGAAATCCCACGATCAGTTCCGTTCCGACAACCAGGATAAAACTGCCGGCCAGAAAAATCGCGTGGGACTGGTGCGAAAGCGGAATAAACGTGTGATTGTAAAAAAACTTGAGTGTTTGCTGAAACGCCACGGCCATCAGCGCGGCGCTCAAACCATAAACACACGTCAATAAAATCGGGCGGCCCTGTCCGGGCAGTTTTTGGACGAATCGCGCGGGCGCGTTTGAATTCACCCGGCGAGTTTTGCGGAAATTATCCGCGCAATGCAAGCGGCGCATGGAATTCAACGGAAAAAACGGAAGTTTCGGCGCGCGTTGAAAGTCAAAATTCTTGTTCAATTCCGCCGAATCAGTGTAGAATTCGCTCAAGCACAGTTATGATGAATCGCGTCTGCAATATCCCGCGCCGCGTCAACTCAATGAATCGTATGAAAAAAATTTCTCTTTTCTCTCTGCTCGCCGTTCTCTTGCTGTCAGGTTGCGCGACCCACTACGTCATCACCTTGAATAACGGCAACCGAATCACTTCGCGCGGCAAACCGAAACGCCAGGGCGCGGCGTATGTTTTCAAGGATGCCTCAGGAAAAATCACATCTGTTCCAGCCGGAAATGTCACGGAAATCGAACCCGCTTCCATGACGAAAAATGACAATTTGAAGTTCGATTTTCAAAAATAAGCGTTCGGAAAATTTCAGAAAAAAAATTCGGCGCGAAGCGCGCGCACTGTCGGAAAAACGTTTCAGGAGACGGTCCAGAAGATACTTATGGAAAAAAAATGTCGCGACCGCGGAGGATCAGATTTCAAAAGACTTTCCGATTTGCTGGACGATTCCGGCGTAAAAAAAAGATTTGTCACGCCAAATTCGCGTCCGCTCATTGGAGTTCTCGCGGGGAACGGCGTCGGTCCCGAAGTGATCGGCGCGGCGCTGCGCGTTCTTTCCGCGGTCGGCCAAACGGCCGGCATTGAATTTGAATTACGTCACGGCGGATTGATCGGCGAGGAAGCCGAAGCGCATTCCGGCAAATCGCTGACGGATTCCGTTGTTGAATTTTGCGGAAAAATTTTCGCGGATGGCGGAGCGATTCTCAACGGCCCCGGCGGCGGACGTTACGTTTATGATTTGCGGCGGCAATTCGATCTTTTTTGCAAGTTCGTTCCCATCCGCCCGTTTCCCGAACTGGCGCGCGCCGGAAAATTCGCGCCGCAACATCTGGAAAACGTGGACATGCTCCTCGTCCGCGACAACAGCGGCGGCGTTTATCAGGGAAAATGGAATTGCGGCGAGAACGCGAACGGAAAATTCGCCGAACATTTTTTCAGCTACAGCGAAACGCAAATCCGCCGGATCGTTGAAATAGCCGCGCGCGCCGCGGCAAATCGTCGCGGAAAACTTCACATCATTGTGAAAGAAGGCGGCGTTCCCGGAATCAGCGCGCTCTGGCGCGATATCGGTCTGGACCTCGCGAGGAAATATGAGATCCGCGCCGCGATCATGAATATTGATTTGGCGGCTTATGCGTTGATTCAACATCCGGCGCAATTCGACGTCATCGTCGCGCCGAATCTTTTCGGCGATATTCTGGCCGATATTGCGGGCGTGCTGGTCAGTTCGCGCGGCGTCACGTTTTCCGGAAATTTCGATTCGCAACGCAATGCCGTTTATCAAACCAATCACGGCTGCGCGCACGATCTCGCCGGCGGCGATGTCGCAAATCCGACCGGGCAAATGCTCTCGCTGGCCATGTTGCTTCGCGAAAGTTTCGGCCTCGACGGCGCGGCAAAAAAAATCGAAAACGCAATCCGCGAAGTCTGGCGTCAGGGCTGGCGAACGGCGGATCTCGCCGAGCCGGATTGCCGAACGCTCGGGACGCGAGCGATGACGGATCGCGTCGTGGAAGAAATTTTCCGGCTCGCCGAAACCCGCGGCCTGCATGAAACCCGCGCTGTTATTGGTTGATCTGCAAGGCGATTTTCTCGCCGCGCCGGAACTTTTGCCTGACGCCGAAACGCTCGTTGCTCGAGCCGCCGCGCTCTTGCGCGAATGCCGCCGGCGAAAGATTCCCGTCATTCACATCTGGACCACGATTCGTGGCGAAAACGATTTGCGCCTGCCGCATTGGAAAAAAAATAATCGCCGGCTCTGCGTTGCCGGAACCGATGGACATAAAACTCCCGACGCGCTGCAGCCGTTGCCGGGCGAAATCGTGATTCACAAAACCGGTTTCAATCCGTTTGCCGGCGGCGAATTGGATGCCGCGATTCAAAAGTTGAATTGCAATTCCGTCATTCTCGCCGGTCTGCATTTGCACGCGTGCATTCGAACCGCGGCGACCGAGTGCTTGGAACGCGGTCACGAAATCCGAATCGCCGAAGACGCCGCCGGAAGTTACGATCCGATTCATTCCGCGTCCACACGCCGGTGGCTTGCGGAACGCTGCGTCGCGTTCGAGTTTTCCTCGGAAATTTTCGCGCGACTCGATGGATTTCCGCCTCGCGCTTTGATTCACCGTTCGCCTCGGATTACAAGCGAAGTGTTGTTTGAAATTCCAATTTCAAATGCAAATGAAATCGCCGCTGCCGCGAGCGCGGCAAGAAATTTCCAACTCGACTGGCATCGAACCTCAATCGTCGGGCGACAAAAAATTCTGGAAGAAGTTGCGCGGCGATTGGAGGCGTCCGCGCCTGAATTCGCGCGGCAAATGGCTTTGGAAATTGGAAAACCGATTTCGCATGGTTTGGAGGAAGTCCGGCGCGCGGCGGACAACGTCCGCGATGTTATTCGTCGCGCGAGCGCCGCGCCGCTTCAAAAAAAAGAAACCGCCGGCGTCGTGCGTTATCAGCCGGTCGGAGCGATTGCGCTGATTTCGCCGTGGAACAATCCCGTCGCAATTCCGGTTGGCAAAATCGCACCCGCTTTGATTTACGGAAACACTGTCGTTTGGAAACCCGCGCCTGCCGCAAATCACATTTCCCAACGCATTCTGAAATTGTTTCGCGAATCCGGCGTTCCGGAAAATGCGGTTTGCATTTTGGAAGGCGACGCGGCAACCGCGCGGCATCTTGCGTCGGATGAAAATATCAATGCCGTCACGTTCACGGGAGCGGCTGCGGGCGGTTTTGCGATTCAGGAAATTTGCGCGCGCCGTTGTGTTCCGTTGCAAGCGGAATTGAGTGGAAACAACGCCGCGATTGTCTGGGACGACGCGGACTTTGCAACTGCGGCGACGCAAATCGCCTGGGGCGCGTTCGCCTTCGCCGGCCAGCGTTGCACTGCGAATCGCCGCGCGATTGTGCCCGCTTCGCATCTGGAAAAATTTTTAAGCGAAATCGAAATCGCCGCGGAAAAATTGATCTGGAGCGATCCGCTCAACAGCGAAACGGACATCGGCCCGGTCATCAGCGAATTCAAGCGCGACGAAATGGCGGCGCTTGTGGCGAGAGCCGAAGCCGAAGGTACGCATCGGATTTTGTTTCCCAAAAAAGTTCAGGCGCGCGAACCATGGGTAAAAACCGGAGCGTACGCGCAGCCGGTGATTGCGTGCTGCGATCGGCCAAATCACGTTTTGGTGCGCGAAGAAACGATGTCGCCATTGTTGATCGTGCAACCCGCCGAGGATTTCGAGCGCGCGCTGGAATTGTGCAATGGCGTTCGCCATGGATTGATCGCGGCGTTGTTCAGTGATTCGCCGGATTTACGGAAAAAATTTCTGGAAAACGCGGAAGCCGGCGTGCTCAAGATCAACGCCTGCACCGCCGGCGTGGACGCGTCGCTTCCGTTCGGCGGCTGGAAATCCTCGGGAATCGGGCCGCCGGAACACGGCGAAGCGGACCGGCTCTTTTACACTCGCACTCAGTCGGTTTATGGAACTTGAAGCTTTGGATATTTTTAGCAAAGACGAAACGACGGAATCCATTCCCGCGCGTTTCGCGAAAATCGCCGCGCGTTTTCCAAACGCAATCGCCATCAGCGGCGCGGCCGGCGAAGACTGGAATTATGCGGAGCTGGACGCGCGTTCCACGACTATCGCGGCCCGGATTCTGGAATGCGCGGATGAGGATTCCGAATCCGTCGCCATTCTCATCGAACACGGGCCGTTGCTCGTCGCGGCGATTCTCGGAGTTTTGAAAGCCGGGAAAATTTACTTGGCGCTGGATTCCAGCGAGCCTGCGACGCGACTGAATGCAATGTTAAATGATTCTGGCGCGCGATTGATTTTGACTGATGCAAAGCATTCTTCGCTGACGGATTCACTGGAAATTCCGCAACTCCACGCCATCGAAATCGCCGGCGACGCGACGGAATTTTCAATCAAAACTTTGCCCGATGTTTCGCCTGATTCCGGCGCGTGGCTGATGTATACTTCGGGTTCCACCGGCGCGCCGAAAGGCGTGTGGCAAAATCATCGCGGCGTGATTCATCACGCCGAAGTTTATCGTGACCTGATTCAACTCACGCCTGAAGATCGGCTGTCGCTGCTGACCTCGTGCAGTCTGGCGGCATCTGCGACGGCGATTTTTTCGGCGTTGCTGAACGGCGCGACGCTTTGTCCGTTTCATTTGCGCTTGCAAGGCGTTGAACGGCTGGCGGCGTGGATGCAAGAGAAAAAAATTACCGTGTATCATTCCGTCCCGACGGTTTTCCGGCATCTCGCGCGACGCGCGTCGGATCAACCCGGAATTTTTGAAACGGTGCGTTTGATCCGGTTGGGCGGCGAACCGGTTTTGCGCGAGGACGTAAAAATATTTCAGGAAATTGGCGCGCCGGAATCCCGGTTGATGCACGCGTTCAGTTCGACTGAAACCGGATTGGCCTGCGCGCTGATGATGGAAAAAAAAACCGCGCTGCGCGAATCGCGTGTTTCCGTCGGCCAGCCGGTGCGCGGAGTTGAAATTCTGCTGACTGATGAAAATGGCGCGCCGGTCCGCGCCGGAGAGGAGGGCGTGATTTCAATTCGCAGCGCGAATCTTTCGCAAGGATATTGGCGTCAACCCGAAGCAACGGCCAGGGTTTTCCAAGCGGTTGAATGTGATCCGCAGATTCGAATTTTTCGCACCGGCGACAGGGGACGTTTTCTTCCCGACGGCTCGCTGGAACATCTGGGCCGCGCCGATCAGCAGGTGAAAATCCGCGGGCGACGCGTGGATTTATCCGAAGTGGAAACCGCGCTGATCGCCACGGATTTTTTCGAGGAAGCCGCCGCCGCCGCGCTGGAAGATGCTTCCGGCGAACAGCGATTGGTCGCGTACGTTGTTCCGCGAAAAACCGGCGTCACGTCGCAAACTTATCGGCGCGCACTTTTGCTTTTCCTGCCGGAACACATGCTGCCGTCGGATTTTATTTCAATGCAAAAACTGCCGCAGACGGCCGGCGGTAAAATAGATCGGGCGGCGTTGCCGCCGCCGCATGTCTCCAAAAATGGATTTTCCGATGACTCTGTTCCGCGCATGGGAATCGAAAAAAACCTCTCGCGAATCTGGGAATCCGTGCTGGGCATTGCGCCAATCGGACGCAACGATGATTTTTTTGAATTGGGCGGAACGTCTCTTTTGTCCGCGGAAATATTAATCCGCGTTCAGGAAAGGTTTGGCGTCTCGCTGCCGCCTTCAATTCTGGTGGAACACGGCACCATTGAGCAAATGGCTGAATTGTTAGGCAAAAAGGGCGTGAGATCGTCGTCCAATCCGCTGATCCAATTGCGCGCGTCAGATACGGGGCGTCCGTTGTTTCTCGTTCATAGCGGGCGCGGCGATGTCGCGGCTTACGGGCAGTTGGCCAGGCGATTGCCCGGACGGCCGATTTACGGCTTTCAATCCGTGGGTCTGGACGGAAGAAGCGTGCCTCAAATCAGCGTTCGAAGAATGGCGCGGCGTTATCTCAGGGAGATTCTCTCCGTGGATCCAACCGGGCCTTATCTGTTGGCTGGAAGCTGCATGGGCGCGATGGTCGCGTTTGAAATGGCCGTGCGGCTGACGCGGCGGGGAAAATCCGTGGCGTTCCTGGGATTGTTCGATTTTGCGCCGCGTCCGAAAAAAGGACCGGTAGCGCGCCGGTTCAAAGCAGCGGCAAATACGGCGCGCGATGTGTTCAGAATCGCGCGGATGCTGGTTCGCCGAAAACTTGGGAGCGAAACCGGTGACGACCTCCGCCAGTTTATTATGGACATGAATCGAGAGGCTTCAACCCGTTATCAACCGGGATTTTTTCCCGGAACGATTACGTTATTTCTGAGCCGCGATATGCGATTTCCTCTCGGAGACCGCCGTCTCACGCTCGCCAAACACGCGCGCGAATCACGGGTGATTACGCTTCCAGGCGATCGGGCGGGAATTTTTGTCAGCCCGGCCGTGGACGAGATGGCGGCGCAT
>DASSNZ010000276.1:0-15470 GCA_035701135.1 Verrucomicrobiia bacterium | reverse complement strand
TGAATAAAAGTCGTCTCATTGGTTCCTTCCGCAGCGGGATATGCCTGTTCAAGAACCGTCCATTGAATCGGAGCATTCAAGCTTTTGGTATATAAAATAAGATAGGTCTGTCCCGGATTGCTCGGCCAGCGAAGCATTATGTTTGTGTTCTGCTGTACTTGGATCTGTAATCCGTCCACTCCGTGAACACTCATCACCCCCATGACCGCTGTCGCCATCACTAAAAGCATTATTCTTGAAAAGGCATTTTTTATTTTCATGGTTTTTATGAATCTGAGTGATTTATGAAATGACTTCCGCAGCTAATTCTGCAATCCGCGCCAACAGTTTGACACATGTTTAACTAAGCGAATTCTCGATGTCAACAGGATTCGAACTGTGTTCCGCATGGCAGTGTGACAAATCGTGAATTTCTCCGGCGCATTGGCCGGAACATCCGTAATGCGCGTGTCAAATTGGGCATGACTCAAGAATGTCTTGCCGAATTGATCGGCGTGCATTGGCAAACGGTTAGCGCAATCGAGCGGGGCCGCTATTCGTTTTCAATCGTCACCTTTGCCCGTATAACCCAATTTCTTCAGGTCAGTGGCAATCGTTTGCTGGAAGGTCTAAAACCGCCAGACGCCCGCCGAACAAAATTGATAAGCAGGGCTTTGACTCGAAAGCGTCGATCTGCAAAAGAACAGTCCTTCAAAAAGATTAGGAAGCGACCGAAATAAATACAGTCAACAAAATGAAAACGATTTCATGAAGCCGACGTTTCCGCGTTCAACTCCACTCGCGTTTAACGCACTGCGCGAACTCAACTTTCATTTCTTAACCATCAACATCGCCTCGGCGTGTTTGCGCGCGGCGTCGGTCCGGCCGCCTAACATTCTGGTCAATTCTTTCACGCGTTCGTTTTTATCCAGCAGGTTGATTTCGGAAATCGTCCGGCCGGATTTGACCTGTTTCACAACGACGTAATGCGCGGACGCCGCCGCCGCAACCTGCGGCAGATGCGTGATGCACAATACCTGGCGATTCTCCGCGATCCGGCGCATTTTTTCGCCGACCGCGTTTGCCGTTTCGCCGCCGACGTTCGCGTCCACTTCATCGAAAACCAGAACGGGAATTTCATCCTCCGCCGCCAGAACGGTTTTGAGCGCGAGCATCACGCGCGCGAGTTCGCCGGAGGACGCGATGGCGCGCAGCGGTTTGGACGGTTCGCCCGGATTGGGCGCGAATTGAAATTCAATGGTGTCAAAACCGGTTTGCGGAATGTGCGATTTGAAATTCGCGATTTGCAATTCGCGCCATTCAACATCGAATTTGCTTTGCCTGAAACCCAGGTCCGCGAGCTGTTTGCTCACCGCTTTTGCCAGCGGCGGAATCAGCTTGCGGCGTCTGGCGGAAAGCTCCTTTCCGGCGCGCAACAATTCCGCGTCCACTTTTTCCAGTTCGCCGAGCAAGCGCGCCAATTCCTCGTCGCGTTGTTCCAGGCTTTGCAACTGACGTTTCGCTTCGTCGCCGAACGCGATGACTTCGGCGAGCGTCGCGCCGTATTTTCGTTTGAGCGCGTTCAACAGATTCAGCCGCTCCTCCAATTGCTGAAGCCGCGCGGGGTCCACATCCACTTTGTCCACGTAATGCGAAAGGCTCGTCTGCAATTCGTCGAGCGACGCGACGGTCTGCTCGTGCGACGACAAAATCTCCGTTGCGCCGGGATCAATGCGCTGAAGTTCCCGAAGCGCGCGGCCAATGATGCCCGCCTGCGTGAGCATTGAATTTTCACTTTCGGCAAGAACATCGAGCGCGGCCCGGCCGAGTTGGACCAATTTCGCGGCGTTGCCGGCGCGCTGGTATTCCCGCTCGATTTCCTCGTCTTCGCCGGGTTGAATTTTCGCGGAACCGATTTCATTTACTTGATGGCGCAAGAGGTCGAGCTGGCGCGCATAGGTTTTTTCATCCACGATCAGCGCGGCTTTTTCCGCTTCGATTGCCGCGCGGCGCCGTGCCAATTCTCCAAATGTCTCGCGCGTTTTTTGCAATCCGCCGAAGGCGTCGAGAATCGCGAGTTGCCGCGCGGGATGAAGAAGCGACTGATGCTCGTGCGGCCCGTGAATATCCACGAGCCATTCGCCGATGGCGGTCAGCGCCGCGAGCGTGGCGGGCGAGCCATTCACGAATTGGCGGTTCGCGCCAGCGCCTGTAAAAACGCGTTTCAGGACAAGCTGATTTTCCCCGCACGGATCCAGTCCGTTTTCCTCAAGAAAATTTTTCAATGCCGACGCGGAGGAAACGCCGAGTTTCGAGACATCAAACACCGCTTCAACCGAGCAATTGTCCGCGCCGCCGCGGATAAGCGACCGATCGGCGCGTTCGCCGAGAACAAGATTCAATGCGCCGATGAGAATGGATTTGCCCGCGCCGGTTTCGCCGGTGATGGCGTTGTAACCGGCCTGAAGCTCAAGCGTCAGGTCGGCCACAAGCGCGAGATTTTTAATGCGCAGAGTGGTCAGCATGGTGGATTTACGACATAACTACCGAAATCAGATTTTCAGACAGGCTCTTGACGCAGAGACGCGGAGGACGCGGAAAGCCGCAGAGTTTTTTCTCCGCGCTGCTCTGCGTTCCAGGCATCTCTCCGTTAAAAAATCAGATTGCATCCGCAGTTCGGTGGCCAATTATCATCCGACAAAAAATATTTCCCGAATTGTAGGAGACGCGGAACGGGATGCAAAAACCAAATTTTCATTCACGCCGGTTTCTCCAATAAGTTGGCGCGACGCGCTGTTTGCGCTGCGTGTGCCGGGAATTCGCAAGTTTGCCGGAATTTGTAATGTCGTTTCACCGGCGGTTATGGCATAACGAACCCGTGGATACTATGGATCAGCCGCCGTCGAATTTTCAGCCGCCGCATCCGCCCGCCGGACCGCGCGTCACTTCCCTGCCCGCCCGACTTCTGAATATTTTTGCCGTTCCGGGCGACGTTTTTGACGAAGTGAAATCCGCTCCGTTCCGCGTCGGGAACTGGCTGGTGCCGGTTTTGCTGGCTTCAACCATCGGCGTGATCTCCGCGCTCATTGTTTTTTCGCAACCGGCGGTCTTTCAGAAACTTCGCGAACGTCAGGTGCAAAAGCTGGACGCCGGTGTGAAGGCCGGAACAATCACGCGGGAACAGGCCGATAAAACGCTCGCGTTCAGTGACAAATACTTCGGTCCGCAAACGATGAAAATTGCGGGCGGCCTCGGCGCGGCCGCGGGCGGTTTCATTCGCGTGTTCTGGTGGGCTTTTGTGCTGTGGCTGCTCGCGCTGTTTTTCCTGAAAGTCAAACTGCCTTACGTCAAACTGATGGAAATGGTGGGACTGGCCTCGATGATCAGCATTCTCGGGATGATCGTCACGCTGTTGCTCACGGTGAATTTCGGAAAACTGATGTCCGCGCCGGGCCTCGCGTCGGCATTTGGCGATTTTGACGTTCAGAAACAAAATCCTCTGTTGCTCGGCGTTCTGGTCCTTTTCACGTTCTGGTTTCTCGGCGTGCTGTCGTCCGGGTTGTCGCGGCTTTCCGGCGCGCCCTTCGCGCGGGCGATGTTGCTCGTGGGATTTTACTGGTTGATTTCCGAATTGTTCCTGTTATCCACCGGTTTCGGCCAGATGGTTTTGTGAATCGCATGTGGAAAAACTTTTGTTCGATTGCCGAATCTTGAATCTGTTGTTCATTTGCCGGAATTAATTATCTGAAAAGCATCATGGCCAATCCAAAAAAACGCAGAAAATTTTTCGTGTTTTCCGCCATCATTGTTGTGCTCGCCGGGCTGACGCTGGTCGCAATTTTCAAAAAACGGAAACCGGTGATCACGGTGCAAACCGAAAAAGTCACGCTCCGCAACATCACGGAAACCGTTATTGCGAACGGACAAATTCAGCCGGTCAAACAGGTCGTCATCAGCCCCGAAGTCGCCGGCGAAATAACGGCGTTGCCGGTCAAGGAAGGAGATCGCGTGAAGAAAGGCGATTTGCTTGTGCAGATCAAGCCGGACAATTACATCGCGAGCCGGAATTCCGCCGACGCGCAATATAAATCGGCGATTGCCTCGAAGGAACTGGCCAAAGCGCAACTCGTGAAAGCCGAGACGGAATACAATCGCAACCAGGAACTTTTTTCCAACAAACTGATTTCCGCCTCCGCGTTTCTGGATTTCAAAACACAATACGAAGTCGCCAAACTGCAATACGAAAACGCGATTCATCTGGAAGATCAGGCGAAGTTCGGTCTGGACAAGGCAAAGGATGATTTGAGTAAAACGACGATTGTCGCGCCGATGGACGGAACGATTACGCGGCTGGAATCGCAGCCTGGCGAGCGCGTGCTCGGCACGTCGTTCAACATGGGCACGGAAATCATGACAATTTCCGATTTGAACGAAATGGAAGCCCTGGTGGACATCGGCGAAATGGATGTCGTGCTGCTCAAGCCGGGTCAAAAGGCGCGGCTGGACGTGGATGCGTTCAAGGACCGAAAATTTTCCGGCGTGATTACCGAAATCGCAATTTCCGCCAAAGGCTCCGGATTGTCGGCCGCGCAGGCGGCAAACAACAGCAGCCAGGAGGCGACGAAATTCGAGGCCCACATTCGCGTGAACGAAAAAGATAATTTGCGTCCCGGAATGTCCGTCACAGCGGAAATTGAAACGCGTTCGCGGACCAACGTTCTCGCGGTTCCGATTGCCAGCGTGACAATGCGCATTCCAAAACAAAACAAAGCCGACGATTTTTCCGCAAACGCCGAAGAGGACACCAACTCCGCCGGTTCAGATAAAAAATCCAAGGAACCGCCGAAACAGGAATACGTCGTTTTCGTTGTGGAAGGAGATCATGTGAAAATGCGGCCCGTGAAAATCGGCATCAGCGACGACGATTATTATGAAATCACCGAAGGATTGAAGGAGGGCGAAAAAGTGGTTTCCGGAAGTTACCGCGCGATCAATCACGATTTGAATGACGGAACGAAAATAACCGAAGCGGGTTCGAATCGCAGAAGAAAAAAACTTTGAATGGATGCGAATGAAGCAAAAACCCCAAATCCGAAATCCGAAAATCGAATTCCGAAAGAAT
Organism: Verrucomicrobiia bacterium; assembly: GCA_035701135.1. Classification (GTDB taxonomy): domain Bacteria; phylum Verrucomicrobiota; class Verrucomicrobiia; order Limisphaerales; family DASXHY01; genus DASXHY01. Next base: position 10,369 of record DASSNZ010000276.1, on the reverse strand, counting down.
CTCGAATTGCGAAATTTGAATTGTGGATTCAGGGCGGGCCGATCTGATTTCGGATTTATTTCGGACTCCAGACTTCGGACTTCGGATTTCCTGTTGTGAGCCTGATTCGACTTCATAAAATCTCGCGCCGTTATCAGATGGGCGGAGAAATTGTCCACGCGTTGCGCGAAGTTTCGCTCGATATTCAACGCGGCGAATACGTCGCGATCATGGGACCGTCCGGTTCGGGAAAATCCACGCTGATGAATCTCATCGGCTGCCTGGACACGCCGACTTCCGGCGAATACGAATTGAACGGCATTCGCGCGAGCGAAATGGACGACAATCAACTTGCCGAAGTCCGGAACAAGGAAATCGGTTTTGTTTTCCAAACGTTCAATCTGCTGCCGCGCTCGAACGCGTTGCATAACGTCGAGTTGCCTTTGATTTATTCCGGTATGCCGGCGGACGAACGCCGTCAAATCGCGCTGAACGCGTTGACGGATGTCGGCCTCGCGGAGCGGATTCATCACAAGCCGAACGAACTTTCCGGCGGACAACGCCAGCGCGTCGCCGTCGCCCGCGCTCTGGTGAACAAGCCTTCGATTCTTCTCGCGGACGAGCCGACGGGAAATCTCGACACGAAAACCGGCACGGAAATTCTCGGACTCTTTGCCGAGCTTTCTCGAAAAGGAAACACAATCATCATGGTCACGCACGAGGAAGACGTTGCCCGCCACGCCCGACGCATCATCCGCATCCGCGACGGATTGATCGCGAGTGATGAACGTTCCGACGGCATCTTGCCGGCAGAATTCGGCCATGTCGGCGAGACGCCGACAGCACATTGAATGAACATTCTCACTGAATTTCGTGAAGGCGCGGCAATTTCCTGGAGCGCCATTCGCGCGAACAAATTGCGTTCGATTCTCACCACGCTCGGAATCGTCATCGGCGTTGTCACCGTCACGCTCATGGGCGCGGCGATTCAAGGATTGAACCGCGCGTTTGTGAACAGCATTTCGTTCATCGGCGCGGACGTGCTTTACATCCAGCGCGAAGACTGGTTCGTCCGCTCGCACGAGGACTGGGAAAAAATGCGGAAGCGCGACCGCATCACTCTCGCCCAGGCAAACGCGCTGGAACAACAAATCTCGCTCGCCTCCGCCGTCAGCATTTCCGGACAAACCACCGAATCCGTGAAATACAAAAAACACGGCGCGGATCGCGTCACCATTGTCGGCACGACCGAGCAATTCATGTCCACAAGCGGATTGACCATCGCGGAAGGCCGTTTTTTTTCCGGACCCGAAGCGCGCGGTGGACGGCCGGTTTGCGTCATTGGCGCGATGGTGGCGACGAATCTTTTTGGATCCGGCTCTCCGCTCGGCAACAAAATTTACGTCGGCGAACAACGTCTCGAAGTCATCGGCGTGCTGGAAAAACAAGGCGGTATTTTCGGCGGCGCGGGCGTGGACAATCAGGTAATCGTTCCGCTGCCGCAATTTGTTTCATCGTTTACGCGTCATCCCGATTATGGAATCCAGGTGAAAGTCGCGCGTATTGATCGGATGGACGACGCCCGCGAGGAATTACGGGCCGCGATGCGCCGCGTCCGCCATCTTGTGCCGACTGATCCCGACGATTTCGCAATCAATCAGCAGGACCAGGTGCTGACGACCTTTCATCAGGTCGCGGGAACCATTGCCGCCGTCGGGTTGTTCGTCACCGGGCTTTCGCTGTTTGTCGGCGGCATCGGCATAATGAACATCATGTTCGTTTCCGTCGCGGAACGAACGCGCGAAATCGGAATCCGCAAAGCCATCGGCGCAAAACGTCGGACCATCCTCATTCAATTTCTCCTCGAAGCCGCCGGCATCTGTCTTTTCGGCGGATTGATCGCGCTGGCGATTGCGTGGCCGCTCATCGTTTTAATGGGAAAATTTCTGCCCGCGACGATGTCCGCGCCTATCATCGGCGTTGCTCTGATCGTGGCGCTCGCCACGGGCATTGCGTCCGGATTTTTTCCCGCGTGGCGCGCGGCGCGAATGAATCCGGTGGACGCGCTTCGCCACGAATAAACGATTCCAATGAGCGCGAAAAAAATAACCGTATTGCTGGCCGAAGCGCGCGAAAGTTTTTCAATGGCGATGGGCGCGCTCGCGGCACACAAGCTGCGCTCGGCGCTGACCTTGCTGGGCGTGCTCGTCGGTGTGTTTTCGATCATCGTTGTCATGACCGCGATGCGCGTCATGCAAAACAACGTCGAAACCCGCCTGAGCCAGCTCGGCAGCCAGACGTTTATGATTCGCAAAACGCCGGCGGTTTATTTCGGCGGGCCGCAGGGACTTGCAAAATTCCGGCGTCGCAAAGACATTACGATGGAACAGGCCGAGCGGCTCCAGGCAAAGGCGACACTTCCCGCAAGCATCGGATTTGAGACCACGTTCTGGGCGGGCGAAGTCCGGACGCCTTACAACACGAGCGCGCCCAACGTCCAGCTTTTCGGCGAAACGCCCGGAAGTTTTCCCGCGCACGATTGGAACATCGCCGATGGCCGCCTGTTTATTGATACCGACATCAGCGGCGCGCGAAACGTCTGCATTCTCGGAAACAGTTTGGCCACGAATGTTTTTCCTCACGGATCGGCGGTTGGCCAAAGATTGAAAATTGACGGCATCAATTATTCGGTCGTCGGCGTTTTGGAAGCCAAAGGCGGCTCGCTCGGCGGCGATCAGGATAATTTCGCCGTCGTGCCGATCACGACCGGGCTGAACCGCTACCACCGCAATTCACGCAGCCTGAACATTCTCGTCCAGGCGCGCGACCAGGCGAGCTACAACAAAACGGTGGAACAAGTGCGCGGATTATTGCGCGTCATCCGCAAAGTGCCGCCGGGAAGCGAGGACGACTTCGAGCTTTTTTCCAACGACTCGTTGATCGAGCAATTCAAATCGTTCACGCTCGCGATTCGCATCGGCGTGGCGGTGGTGAGTTCCATCGCGTTGCTCGCGGCCGGAATCGGCATCATGAACATCATGCTCGTGTCCGTGACGGAACGAACGCGCGAAATCGGAATCCGCCGCGCGATTGGCGCGAAAAAGCGAAACATCATGACGCAATTCATCATGGAAGCCGTGGTGCTGTGCGAAGTCGGCGGCGTGATCGGCGTGGCGCTGGGAATTCTCGGCGGAAACGTGACGGCGTATTTCCTGAAACTGGCGCCGGTGATTCCGGTGGATTGGATTGTCATTGGCCTGGTGATTTGTTCCGTCGTCGGGATTGTTTTCGGAACTTATCCGGCCTACAAAGCCGCGAACCTGGATCCGATCGAATCGTTGCGATACGAATAAACGAATTCCGGCTTTGCTCAAATGCCGCGGTTCGCGCGCCAGAGCAACACGACGCCGGCAGCTTCAAACACGAAATTCGGAATCCACACCAGAAGATGCGGCGCGAATTCCGGCCGCGTGGAAAGCGATTCCGCAACGACCAGCAATCCGTAATAAACCGCCACGAGCAACAGCGCGACCGCCACGCCGATATTCGTTTCGCGCCGGTGCATTCGAATGCCAAGCGGAATTCCAATCAGCGTGAATCCAAAGCACGCGAACGAAAACGCCATCCGCCGGTGAATCTGCACGCGAATCGGTTCGGTGAGATTTCCAAGTTGTTTTCTCACGACTCTTTTTTCCTTCTTTCGCAAATCCGGAGAAGCCGCCCGCGGATTTTTTTCAACGGGCAGCGGCAGCGCGATTTTCTTCTCCACGTCGCGCAGTTCCTGTTTCAGTTCGGCGAAAGTCATGTTGCTCAGGCTCGGTTTGCCGGAGGATTTTTCCGAAATTTCAAACGGCAGCGTGTATGTGAATTCACTGGATGTCGCGGGCGTCGCGCTCGCCACGTCCACATACGTGGCATTGAAAAGATGGAATACAAACTGGCCTTTCGCGGTGTCGCGTTCCAGTCGCCCGCGCGGCGCGCGCACGGTGAATTCCAGGTTCGTCTCGTCTTTCAATTTGTAAATCAATACGTCCTGAAGATCGCTTTTATGTTCCTTGCCGACGTAAAGAATGTATCCGGGAAAATCCAGGATCGGCCGGCCCTCGGGCAATTGCGCCGTGGCCAGAGCCGCTTTCAAATCGAACCGCAAATTATTGTAAGCCACGCGCGAACGCGGCGCGATGTCGAGATTCACCGCCGCGCTCACGCCGCACAAAACCATGCTCAAAATCAGAATCGGCGTGATCATCGAAAGCAAACTGACGCCGCTGGCGCGCGCCGCCGTCAATTCCTGGTCCGCGCTGAAACGGCCCATGACCAGCAACGTCGCGGTGAGCATTCCCATCGGCAACGCGAACACCAGCACGAACGGAATCAACAACCCGAACGCCTCCGCCACAATGCCGAGCGTGGCTTTCTGATTCATCAGCAACGGAAGAATTTCCCGGAGCACATTTCCCAGCAACAGCACGAAGGTGAACACCGCCGCGGTCATCAGCAATGTGGCGATGACCTGGCGAAGCAAATATCGGTGCAACGTATTCACGCGAAGCGCCATGTTGTGCGAGCGCGAAACGTTCGACAAGCAGTATGCGAGATGAATCGCGGAAACGGATTTCGGATTTCGCGCGAAAGTTGTTCGATCTGCAATGGTAGCGCGTACGGGAATCGAACCCGTCTTTCAGCCTTGAGAGGGCCGTGTCCTAGCCGATAGACGAACGCGCCATTCGACAGCCGAATCCTAATCGCTCGAAATCCAAAGGTCAATGAAACGGGAGTTTTTGTAAAATACCCGAAACCGTTTTGCCTCCTCAAATTTCGCCATGTGAAAATCGCCGGCGGCTTCACCAGTTTCGCTGGCAATGTCTCCGGATTCAGCCATAGTTTGAATCGGATTGCGTCAGCCGTGGAGTGTCAGGGTAATCCATTATGGAAGATCAAATTTTAAAACTGCTCGCGAGGCCGGATTACGCGCCGGCGAATGTCCCGGAAATGCTCCGGCTTCTGCGGCTTTCGCCAAAACGCCAACAGGAATTGCAGGCCGCGTTGCGCGAACTGGAACGCTCCGGACGCATCACGCGAACGAAGGGAAATCGCTACATCCGTTCCCGCGAAGCCGATCTCATTCCGGGCCGCATCAAAATCAATCGCCAGGGAAAAGGTTATTTGCAGCCGGACGATCCCGACATGCCGGAAATCATGATTCCGGAAAGCGCGACGTCCACCGCGCTTCACGACGACCGCGTTCTGGTGCGGCGCGATGTGAAAGGAAAAGGCGCCCGCCCGGATCGTCCCGGACAGGAAACCGGCGCGGTAATTCGCATTCTGGAACGGAAACGAACGCAACTCGTCGGCACGCTCCAGCGCGGACGCAGATTTCTCTACGTCATTCCCGACGACCCGCGAATGCCGCACGATATTTATGTTCCGGAACCGCGCGACGTCGGCCGGCCCGCGCGCATCGGCGACAAGGTAGTTGTCGAGTTGCACGAATGGGAATCGCGCCACGTGAATCCCGAAGGCGAAATCATCGAAGTGCTCGGTTCGCCGGACGAGGAAGGCGTGGACATGCTTTCCGTTCTGCGCCAATACAATTTACCGTTGCACTTTCCGAAAAATGTTCTTGCCGAAGCGCGCGCCGTCGGCGCGACGGTTCAATCGCAGGAACTGGCCGGGCGCAAAGATTGCCGAAACGATTCGGTTATCACGATTGATCCGGACGATGCGAAAGATTTCGATGACGCGATTTGTTTGCGGCGCGCTTCGCGTGATCAATGGAAACTCTGGGTTCACATCGCCGATGTTTCGCATTACGTGAAACCCGGAACGGCGCTTGACGCCGAGGCGCGCGAACGGGGCAATTCAACTTATCTCGTGGATCGCGTGATTCCGATGCTGCCCGAAGCGTTGAGCAACGAACTTTGCTCGCTGAAACCGAACGTGGATCGCCTGACGAAATGCGTCGAGTTTCTCATTTCCAACGAAGGCGAAGTGTTGAAAACGGATTTCTATTCCGCGGTGATTCATTCCAAACGCCGGTTCACCTACAAGGAAGTCTTCGCCATTTTGCAACGCGGGCCGAACGATTCCATCGAGCGAATGTTGCACGATGCCAATGCGCTCGCGCAAAAAATCCGACGTCGCCGATTCAAAGCCGGTTCGCTTGAACTGGATTTCCCGGAAATGAAAATCCGATTGGATGAGCACGGAAAAATTTCCCGCATCGAAAAAGTCGAAAACGATATTTCGCATCAGTTGATCGAGGAATACATGCTGCTCGCCAACGAAGCAGTCGCCGGTCGTCTGATGAGCCGCCGCATTCCGGCGATTTATCGCGTGCACGAGGCCCCGGACGAACGGCGTTTGCGAGAATATCGCGAAGACGTTTTGAGCCATCACATTCAGGTCGGCAATCTGACGAAGCGAAACGAAGTTCAAAAACTTCTCCAAAAGCTGGATTCGATTCCGATTGGCGCGGCGTTGAAAATCGGTTTTTTGCGTTCGCTCATGCGTGCTCGCTACGCCGTCGAGCCGCTCGGCCATTACGGTTTGGCGAAATCCAAATACGCGCATTTCACCTCGCCGATCCGGCGTTACGCCGATCTTGTCGTGCATCGCGCGCTTTTTCAAAGCAGCCACGGCGCGAATCCGCTCAGGCAAATCGCCGATCATATTTCCGACACGGAACGCAATTCCGCCGACGCGGAACGCGACAGCAAGGACGTGAAATTATACGCGTTCCTGAAAGCGCAGCTTCAATCGCCAAATCCGCCGCGTTATCCGGCGGTCGTGATTGATGTCCGCAATTTCGGTTTTTTTGTGGATGTTCCCGGCCTGATGATGAGCGGGCTTGTGCATCTTTCGAGTCTTGAGGATGACTTTTATGTTTTCGACGAACAACGAAGCCAATTGACGGGACGCCGCAATCGGCATGTCATTCGGCCTGGCGACAAAGTCGAAGTTCAAATCGCAAAGGTGGATAGTTTTAAAAAACAAGTGGATTTCCGCATAGCGACAAATCGGAAAACGGCGATTGAAAACGCGCGCAAACGTGGCGGCTCCCGGGGAGAACAACGTTTTTCAAATCGCCGGTCGGATCGGAAAACGCGGCGAAATGGCTGACCTGAAAATTCAGTAAAAACAGATGAATTGGGAAGCGGCGCGGCCGACGCGCTCCCTGTTTTATCCGTCGCCTGCGAAAGCCCATTTGTCCGTTCCGTATTTCTATTTTGTTTTCCCGGCCATTCTCCCTCATTCTGGCGGCGTGGAGCCGGCGCCAATAATCGCGGTCATCTTGGTTTTGGTGTTCGCGGGAGCGAGCTTTTTTTTCGCCCTCGCGGAAACCGCGCTGTTCTCCCTCAGCAAATGGCAGGTGCGCCAGTTGGCGGAACGCGATCCGCGCAAAGGCGGAATCGTGTCGCGGTTGCTCACCGAACCGCAGGATTTGCTCGCGACGATGGTTCTCGGAAACACATTTGCCACGGCGGCCATGCTCGCGATTTCCTTCTGGATGGCGCTGCGCGGACGTTGGCCTTTCGCGGGAACCATCATCGCGTTGTTCATTCTTGTGTTGTTAGGATGCGAAGTGTTGCCGAAAACTCTTGCGGTGCGGCGGCCGGAATTGTGGGCGCTGCGGATTGCGCGGCCCCTGTTGTTCCTGGAAAAAACCGCCGTCTGGTTCCGGCAATGGGCGCAGAAATTGAACGCGCTCATTCTTGCCGCTTCCATTCGCGATACGGTGAGACCGCAAACCGCGCTCGGCGACGAGGAATACAGCGAACTTCTGGAACTCGCGTATCAGCACGGCACGCTGGACCGCACCGAAAAGGAAATCATTCTGCGAATCATCAGTCTGGACCGGCGCACGGCGGGCGAAGTGATGAAACCGCGCTCGCAAATGTCTTTGATTCCCGACGACCTTTCCATCGAGGAAATGATTGCGGCGGCGCAAAAACATAAACATCGCCGGCTGCCGATTTACGACGAAACGCCGGACACGATTGTGGGGATTCTGAACACGCGCGCGCTGTTGCTCGATCCGAATATTGATCTCGCGGATGCCATTGAACTGCCGTCGTTTGTTTCCGAGTCCACGAACCTTTTGCAACTGCTGAAAAGTCTTCAGCGCCAGAAACGCGGACTGGCCATTGTGCTGGATGAATTTGGCGGCACGGCGGGTTTGGTGACGACGGAAGATATTCTGGAGGAAATCATCGGAAAAATCCGCGCGGAAACCGAGACGCCCGGTTTCGTCATGGAAAAACTCGGGCCAAATCGCTGGCGCGTGAACGGCACGACGCGATTGGAGGATTTTCGCCGCGAATATCCGCCGCTGGGAACCGTTTCCGAAGTGGAAACCATGGGCGGATTGTTGACGACGTTGTTGAATGTGGTTCCGAATCCCGGAGAATCGGCCGTGTTTCGCGGATTGAAATTGACCGCGCACGTCACGGATGAGCGGCGCGTGCGCGAACTGCTGGTGGAGGTGGCGAAATGATCGGCAACGGATTCATCTGGCTGATTTTCGCCGTCGCGCTTGCGTTGTCATTTTTGCTGTCGGGAATGGAGGCGGGCGTTTTCGCGATGAGCCGGATTCGGATCCAGCGCAAAATGCGCGCGGGCAGCGCTTCGGCAAAATTGCTGCACGATTATCTCGAACATCCGGAGAATTTTCTCTGGACCATCGTGGTCGGCAATACGGCGGCGAATTTTTTCATCTTCGGCTGGATGATTTTCCTTTTGCAGAAAGCGTTAGGATTTCACGTTTTATGGTTCGTGCTGGGATTTTCCGCCGCGGTGTTTTTGTTTTACACGTTTTTCGATCTGCTGCCGAAAATGTTGTTCCGCGCGTTTCCGACGCGGCTGTGTCTGCTTCTGGCGCGGCCATTTCGATTCATTCATTTCGCGCTCGCGCCGCTGGTCTGGTTCGTTGAAGGACTTTCCGGCGCGCTGCTGTTGTGGACGGGAAGAAAAGCATTTCGCGGCCATCTTTTCGGCAATCGAGAGGAACTGCGTTTTATCATGCAGGAATCCGGCGGCGCTTTGAGCAGCGAGGAACGCGCGATGATCAATCGCGTGCTGGACGTGCAGAGCGCGACGCTGCGGCAAATCACAAAACCGATGGGCCAAATCGTGACGGCGGACGCGGATTGGCCGGCGAGCGCGGCGATGGAACGCTGGCGCGAACATCATTTCACGCGATTGCCGGTCTGGGAAAAACGGAAAGGCGGCCGGCGCATCGCGGGATTGATCAGCCTGAACACGCTGCTGTTTCAGCCGGGCGTTGATCTGTCCAAACCGCTGCGGGATTTCATGCGCCCCGCGATTTATCTGGATGAGGATTTGCGGATCGAAACCGCGCTGGGCCGGATGCAGCGGAGCGGGCAGCGCATGGCAATTGTTCTTGCGCGCGACGGCCGCGATCTCGGCGTCGTGACGTTGCAGGATATTTTGAAAGCCATTTTCGGCGAGGTGAGTTTGTAACATGGACTGGCACGGCGTCATTTCAATCGCGTGGAAAATCATCGTCGTGCTGCTGCTCGTGCTGTTGAACGGATTTTTCGTCGCGGCGGAATTCGCGCTCGTCAAAGTGCGCGACACGCAACTGGTTTCGCTCGTGGAAGAAGGCCGGCGCAGGGCGAAAGTCGCGCATCGCATTTTGCACAATCTCGATGCGGCGTTGAGCGCGACTCAATTGGGAATCACGCTGGCGAGCCTCGGGCTGGGGTGGATCGGTGAATCGGTTTTTGCCAGTTTGCTGCAGCCGGTGATGAAACTGTTTCGGATCGAATCGGTGGAACTGCGGCATTCGCTCGCGGTCGGAGTCGGTTTCGCATTGATCACGTTTTTGCACATCGTCGCCGGCGAACTCGCGCCGAAATCGTTGGCAATTCGCAAATCGCTTTCGACGTCGTTATGGGTGGCGATTCCACTGGATTGGTTTTACAAAGTTTCCTTTCCGTTCATCTGGATTTTGAATCACGCGGCGAACTGGCTGCTGCGGCGAATTGGAATCGAGCCGGTGACCGAAGGCGGCTCGGCGCATTCGGAGGATGAACTGAGGCTCATTCTCGGCGCGGCGCAAAAAAGCGCGGGCGGCCCGGCGTTGCGGCGCGAACTGGTCCTCAACGCGCTGGATCTCCGGCAGAGAATCGTTCGGGACGTGATGCGTCCGCGCCAGGAAATGGTCGTGTTGAACACGGAATCCAGCATGGCGGAATGCCTGGAAATCGCGGAAAACAGCCGGTACTCGCGTTTTCCGCTGACCGAAGGCGGCGATCTGGACAAAACGTTAGGCCTGGTTCACAGCAAGGATTTGTACGCGATGCGGATCAAGGCGCGGTCGGGCGCGGGTTTGCTGCCGGTTGCGCGGAAGTTGATTTACGTTCCC
>DASSNZ010000275.1:0-5007 GCA_035701135.1 Verrucomicrobiia bacterium | reverse complement strand
TCGAACTCCAGCGTGTTGAGGTTGCACCGAAAGACGAAGAATTTTTGCTGTATCCAGATTTCCTAGTCAATTTACTGATTAAGTTTGGCATTGGTGTCATTGAAGCAAGTCGATCAAAAAATGACTCTGATCGAATCGATTTCATCTTCACATCTCATCGAACCGGTGAAAGTCAGATTGTTGCAAGTATCGGAAGCGGTTTTTTCCGTCCTTTGCTTGCTCGACTTGGTCCGCGTTTCGGAGCAGAGAATATGCTCTACTTGGGACATACTTTCTTCACCTGTGAAGCCGAATGTGAAGGCCGAAAAAGATCTCACGGTTTTTCTCTGTTTGTTTGTAATGAACCGACAATGGGAATTTGGATGAAGCTATATTTTTATAGCATTGATGGAGTTTGGCCGATGCGAAAGGAGGCCGAATGAGCGCGCCTGCACCATCCATGTTCACGCCCGCCGCGAAAGCGATGGCGGAAAAACTCGGCCTGAAAATGGGTCGCGCCAATCTTGAAGAATTTGCCGCGACGCTCGAAGAACTCGCGAAAGCAAATCCAAATATCGTTGCCGTGACCAGTGATTCGCGCGGTTCGGGAAAACTCGCACCATTCGGCAAAGCGTTGCCGAAGCAATTGGTCGAAGTCGGCATTGCGGAACAAAATCTCGTCGGCATTACCGCTGGTTTGGCGGCGTGCGGCAAAAAATCGTTTGGCGTTTCGCCCGCGTGTTTTTTGACGGCGCGTTCTTTGGAGCAAATCAAAAATGACGTTTGTTACTCGGACGTTTCCGCGGTGCTCGTCGGCATCAGTTCCGGCGTGAGTTACGGCGCGTTGGGCACGACGCATCATTCGCTGCACGATCTCGCCGTCCTGCGCGCGATCAATAATATTTCCATCGTCGTTCCGGCGGATAATTTCGAAACGCGCGAAGCCATTCGCGCCGCCGCGAAAGCCGTAAAACCGATGTTCATCCGTTTTGGCAAAGCGGCGATGTTTCATTTGCACAAACCGGAAACGCAATTTGAAATCGGCAAAGCAATTCAGTTGCGGGATGGAAATGACATCGCATTTATTGCGACGGGCGAAACCGTCGTTCAAGCATTGCTCGCGGCCGGGAAACTTGCCGAAGACGGTTTGAACTGCCGAGTGATTTCGATGCACACGGTAAAGCCGCTCGACACGGAAATCATTTTGAAAGCCGGACGCGAATGTCGGGCGATTATCACCGTTGAAGAACATTCGGTTCACGGCGGACTCGGCGAAGCGTGCGCCGCAACTTTGTTGCAGGCCGGAATTTGCAAACCGTTTCGCATCGTCGGCATTCCCGATGAAGAAACGGTTCCCGGCGCGCAGGCGGATATTTTTCGGCATTACGGCATCAGCATGGAAGGATTGAGCGAAACGGCTGCATCGCTATCATGAGTCGCAGACAACCTATTTGACTTATGCCATCCGAAGGCTTTATTCCGCCACATGGCAATTACCGCGAATTGCTTTCTTATCAGAAAGCAGAAGTGGTTTACGACATCATTTTCAGGTTTTGCCACAAGTTCCTGACCAAAGGTGATCGCACGATTGACCAGATGATCCAGGCCGCGCGCTCGGGAAAACAAAACATCCTCGAAGGCTCGGAAGCCTCGGGCACGTCCAAAGAAATGGAGATCAAGCTCATTGGTGTGGCGCGGGCGAGCCTTGAGGAATTGCTCAAGGACTATGAAGATTACCTGCGCGTCCGTGAACATCAGGCTTGGGACAAAGACTCCAAAGAAGCCTGCTATGTTCGCAAGCTTGGCAGCAAAGCCAAACTGACTTACGAAGGTTTTCGTGGTTTTGTCGAAACGCGCCCGGCCGAAATCGTCGCGAATATTGCCATCTGCCTGATTCACCAGGCCAACTACTTGCTCGACCAACAAAAACGCCGTCTCGAAAAAGATTTTCTGCAAGAAGGCGGCCTCCGCGAACGAATGAGCCGCGCGCGCCGTGCAATGCGTGATAAGTCCTCTGCGTTCCATTAGTCCTATGATCCTTGCTCTCGACCAATCTACATCTGCCACAAAAGCCGTCCTCTTTGACGCGCGCGGAAAAATTTTGGACAAAGCATCGCGTGCGCATCGGCAGATTTATCCGCGTCCCGGCCAGGTGGAACATGACGCGGAGGAAATCTGGCAAAATGTTTTGGCGGTCGTTCGTGAAATCGCGAAACGGAATTCCAAAAAAATTTCCCGGCTCGCCGGCTTGAGCATCGCGAATCAGCGCGAAACGATTCTGGTTTTTGATCGCAAAACCGCAAAACCGCTCCACAACGCGCTCGTCTGGCTCGACCGGCGCGGCGACGACATTTGCCAAAAACTTTGCGCGCGAGGTTTTGAAAAATCGGTTCGCGCCAAAACCGGGCTTAAAATTGACACCTATTTTTCCGCGTCAAAAATCCGCTGGCTCGTTGAAAACAAACCGGCCATCGCAGCGAAATTGAAAAATGGCAATGCCATTATCGGCACGATTGATTCTTATCTGATTCATCGGCTGACCGGCGGAAAAATTTTTGCCACGGATTTTACAAACGCGAGCCGCACGTTGCTTTTCGACATCCGGCAACTGCGCTGGGACGAATCGCTTTGCAAAATGTTCCGCGCGCCCATTTCCGCATTGCCGGAAGTCCGCGAAAGCGCGTCGCAATTCGGAGAAACGGACATTGCCGGAATTTTGCCTTCGCCGGTTCCGATTGTCGGCGTGATGGGCGATTCGCAGGCGTCGTTGTTTGCGCAGAAATGTTTTTCGCCGGGAACAGCCAAAGCGACTTTCGGAACGGGCACTTCGATTTTGCTGAATGTCGGCGGAAAATTCCCGCGAATTTTCGGCGGGCCGCCGAAAACAGCACGCCAGCGGCGCGCGTTCCCCGGCGCAATCGTCGCGCTGGCGTGGGTTTTGAATGGCAAACCAACTTACGCGTTCGAAGGCATCATCAATTATTCGGCGGCGACGATTGAATGGCTGAAAAATCAAATCGGTTTGATTCGTGATTCGGCTGAAGTTGAAAAACTCGCGGCAAGAATTTCGAACAACGGCGGCGTTTATCTCGTGCCGGCCTTCGCAGGATTGAGCGCGCCATATTGGTCGCCGGACGCGCGCGCGGCGATTGTCGGCATGACGGGTTTTACAAAGAAGGAGCATATTGTTCGCGCGGCGCTGGAATCCATTTCGTATCAAATCCGCGACGTGCTGGACGCGATGCGCGCGGATGCGAAAATCGCCTTGCAAAATCTGCACGCGGACGGCGGGCCGACGCGGAATGAATTTCTGATGCAATTCACCGCCGACATGACGCGGACGGAAATCAAAGTCGCGGAAGTTGCGGAAAGTTCGGCCTGGGGCGCGGCGATGAGCGGATGGCTCGCCTTGGGAATTTACAAATCATTTGATGAACTTGCAAAATTGCCGCGCCGGCAAAAAATTTTCCGTCCGCGCATGGCGCCGGAAAAAGCGAAGATTCTTCACGGCGGCTGGCTCGCCGCCGTCAAACGAGTTTTATGATCCAAACAAAAATCCGAAATATGAAAACACATTCATTCAACCGGCTCCGTTGGTTTCACGCGCTGATCACCATCCTGGCCGCGCTGCTCGTCAGCGCCGGCGCTTTTGCAGCGGACTCACCCGCGCCCAAACAGAAAATCGCCGTGGTGATTTCCACGCTGAACAATCCATGGTTCGTCGTTCTGGCAAACACCGCGAAAGATCGCGCGATTGAACTCGGCTATGACGCGACGATTTTCGATTCTCAAAACGACACGGCGAAGGAAGCGTCGCATTTCGAAAACATTATCGCGAGCGGTTACAAAGCGATTTTGTTCAACCCGACCGATGCGAACGGTTCGATTGCGAATGTTGAAAAGGCGAAAGCCGCGGGAATTCCGGTTTTTTGCATTGATCGCGAAATCAATTCCACCAACGCCGCGACTTCGCAGATGTTGTCCGACAGTTATTCCGGCTGCGTTGCGCTCGGGCAATATTTCGTCAAAACCGTCGGAAAGCAGGGCAAATACGCCGAACTGCTTGGCATTGTCGGAGACAACAACACGTGGAATCGCTCAAAAGGATTTCACAGCGTGGTGGATCGTTTTCCCGGATTGAAAATGGTGGCGCAGCAAAGCGCGGATTTCGATCGCGCGAAAGGACTGGAAGTGATGGACGCGATTCTTCAGGCGCATCCGGATTTGAACGCGGTTTTTTGCGGAAACGATGCGATGGCGATGGGCGCGTATCAGGCGCTTGTGGCGGCCGGCAAGGATAAACAGGTGAAAGTCTTCGGCTTCGACGGCGCGGACGATGTGGTGAAACTGGTGGCCGAAGGGAAAATTGCGGCGACAGCGATGCAATTTCCGAAACTCATGGCGCGCAAGGCCGCGGAATTTGCCGACGAATATATCAAAGGCAAACGCGATTTCCCGCAGAAGATTCCGGTGAAAGTGGACCTCGTCACGCCGTCGAACGTCGGCAAATATGGCGATTACGGAAAGAAATAAATTGGCAACGAAAACGGAGAGAAACAAACGGTTGAACGATTTTTTCCGGCTCTGTTTTGTTTTGTGAAATCATGATTTCCAAAAGCACCGTTTTGCGCTGGGGAATTTCGCTGGCGGTTTTCGGAATTCTCTGCTGGCGATTTCCTCTGTTCCATGTCGTGCCGTTGAAGCAGGCCACGCGGGAAAAACAGGCGGAAGTTTTCGACGCGGAAAAATTCGCGAAAACATTCTGGTCGAAAAAGCTGTTGCCCGCCGCGGACAAAGCTGTGGATGCAAAACTCCTGCTGGCTGCGATTCAATCCGGTCCCGCCGGCGCAAAATCCAAATACGCCCGGACGGTGGGCCTGAGCGACAGTTACCTCTATTTTTTGCGAGGCGACGCAAGAGTCATCGCGGCCACGGACGACGAAGTTTCCCTGGCGGTGACGAAAGGCGCGACGAACGCGGAGATCGTCATGGACATCGGCCCGGTTTTTGGCAATGCGGTTCGCGACG
>DASSNZ010000274.1:0-15998 GCA_035701135.1 Verrucomicrobiia bacterium | reverse complement strand
CAAATTTTCACCGATTATTTTTCAACAAAGTTTTTGCTGAAATCATGAACCTCACTTTCCCAATCCGTGTTAAATCCGTGAAATCTGTGTCTGAAGTTTTTGTCTGTCAGTGAAATTATGTCCGAGCTTTTATATCGTCATCTTATGAAACACGGAATCGGAATAGACACGGATTACACAAATTTTCACCGATTATTTTTCAACAAAGTTTTGCTGAAATCATGAACCTCACTTTCCCAATCCGTGTTAAATCCGTGAAATCTGTGTCCAAGGTTTTTTTACACGGATTACACAAATTTTCACAGATTACTTTTTAACGAAGTTTTGCTGAAATCATGAACTCACTTTCCCAATCCGTGTTAAATCCGTGAAATCCGTGTCTGAAGTTTTTGTGTATCGGTGGAATCCATGTCTATGAATACAATTGCCGCGTTAATCGGCGTCGTCATCAAGGAGATGTATCGGCGCAAGGATTTTTATGTCCTGTTCGTTTTGACTGTCGTCATCACGCTGACGATGGGCTCGGTTCACTTTTTTAACGACGCGAAAATTGTTCGTTACCTGAAAGAAATCTGCCTTCTGCTGATCTGGATTGCCGCGCTGATCATCGCCATAACCACAACCGCGCGGCAAATCCCGGCGGAACGCGAGAGCCGCACGATTTTTCCGCTTCTGGCAAAACCCGTGACGCGCGCGCAGGTTTTGCTCGGAAAATTTTTCGGTTGCTGGTTCGCCGTCGGCGCTGCGTTGGTTATTTTTTATCTTTTCTTCGGAATCATCAGCAGTTCGCATGAAGGCACCTGGCCGATTTTGAATTATTTCGAGGCGTTCTGGCTGCAATGGATGATGCTGGCGATTGTCATTTCCATGACGCTGTTCGGTTCGATCATTTTCAGCGCGGTTTCCGCCAACGCGACGAACTGCTTTTTCATTGTCGTGGGAATTCTTCTGCTCGGCGGCCATTTGAATACCGTGGCGCTGAATCAGCCGCAACCGGCCGGAAATATCACCTACACGATTTACTTTATCATTCCGCATCTCGAATGGTTCGACGTGCGTGATCTGGTTGTTTATGACTGGCATCCGGTTCCATTTCTCGATTGCCTGCTCGCGACCATTTACGCATGGGTTTACAGCGCGATATTTATTTTCCTGAGCTGGCTGGCGTTCCGGCGCAAAGCATTGACCGCATGAAATCCACCCGCGCCATTCTCATCGTGCTGCTGCTGTTCGCCGGCATGTTTGCGCTGGCGACAACGCTTCAACCGCGCGCTTTGACGTGGACGGACCGCGCCAATTCCGACAGCGCGTTGAAATTGCTTTTGGGCGACAGCCGGAGAATGTTCGCGAACCATTTTTTCGTGCAGGCGGACGTTTCATTTCACAGCGGTTATTATCCATCCATTTTCGACCAGGCGCGCCAGGAGGAGGACGAGGAAAAAGCCATGGCGCGCGCGCAGCAGGGCGAAACAAACACGAATGAAGGCCGCACGTCGCAGGCGGGCGGTTTCCTCGGAAAACCCACCGACTGGATAGATCGTTTTGGCCGGCATTTTCGCGTGACGGAACACACGCATCTCGAAGGCAAAAATGTCCGCGAAATTCTGCCGTGGCTGAAAATTTCCGCCGAACTCGATCCGCAACGCATTGAAACTTACACTGTCGCGGCGTATTGGCTTCGCAGCATCGGAAAGCCGGAAGAAGCGGAGCAATTTTTGCGTGAAGGTTTGCGCGCCAATCCGAACAGCTACGAAATTCTTTTTGAACTCGGCCGGCTTTACATGGAAAACCGGCACGATCCCGAACATGCGATCAACATCTGGAAACTCGCGCTGCGCCGATGGCGCGAAACCGAGCAACCGAAAAAGAAACCGGATTTCGACATGCTCGACAAAATCACCATGCACCTGGCGAGCGCCGAGGAAAACGAAGGTCATTACGCGGAAGCCATCCACTGGATGGAACAGGCCAAAACGCATTCGCCCAGTCCCGAAGCGGTGCAGGAACAAATTGACAACCTGCGCGCGAAAATCTCCCGGCAAAAATAGCGGCGCTGATTGACTTCACCGCCGGCGCGTTCCAGCCAACTTCATCGAAAATTTCCTCTTGAATGGCATTCGGAAAAACGAGCTTGCCACTATTCCCTTGGTTTTCCGCCCTGGCATTTGTTTAATTCCGCGATGAACAAACGGACGGCTTCGATCAGGCGCGCGACGAAAGAGACCCGCATTGATCTCAAATTGAATCTGGATGGAACCGGCAAATCCTCCATCAAAACGGGGATTCCGTTTTTCGACCACATGCTGACGCTGTTCGCGAAACACGCTGTTATGGATCTGACGCTTCGGTGCAAAGGCGATCTCGAAGTGGACGCGCATCACACGGTCGAGGATTGCGGCATCGCTTTGGGTCAGGCGTTTGCGCAGGCGCTGGGCGAGAAACGCGGCATTCGCCGATACGGCGCGGGATTTCATCCGAAAAATCCGTTCACGGGCGAAGCTTACGTTCCGATGGATGAATGCCTGGCGCGATGCGTCGTGGATTTCAGCGGACGCCCGTTTCTGGTCTGGCGCGGTTTGAATGAATTCTCGCAAAAAGCCGTCAGTTCATCGGATCGCAAACAGGACATGTCCAGCGCGTTTCGATTCGGTCTGGCGCGGGAATTTTTCCAGGGTTTTGCAAATGAAGCCCATTGCAATCTTCACCTGGAATTGCTTTATGGCGACGAGCCGCATCACATCGTGGAATCGCTGTTCAAGGCATTTGCAAAGGCCGTTGATTTCGCCTGCCGGCGCGATGCGCGGATTTCCGATCAAATCCCGAGCACAAAAGGTAAATTGTAAATCGAATAAGGGCGACTGACATTCCGTCAAACCATGGCTGAAAACGATTATTCCTCGGCAGAAGACGCGGCGCTGGTGAAGGAAGCCCGAAAAGGCGACACCGACGCGTTCGAGGAACTTGTGGCCCGGCATCGCGATAAAATTTACGCGCGGGCGTTCAGCATGATGCGCAACGAAGAAAAAGCGATTGATCTTTCTCAGGAAGCCTGGGTGAAAGGCTGGCAACGGCTGGAACAATTCCAGGGCGAATCGAGTTTCACGACCTGGATGACGCGGATTGTGATCAACCTTTGCCTCGACGAATTGCGAAAGCAAAAGCGGCATCGCACGGAATCCATCGAGGAAATGAACGAGGAAACCGGCGGCGTCGAGCGCCAGATGCCCATCGTGATGACCAATCCGACCGAGCGGCTGGAACGTGGGGAATTGCGGCAGCGGATTGACCGCGCGATGAGCCAGCTTTCGCACGAACATCGCACCGTGCTGGTGCTGCATGAATTTGAAGAAATGGAATACAAAGAAATCGCCAGAACGATGGATTGCTCGATCGGCACCGTGATGTCACGGTTGTTTTACGCGCGCCGCAAACTGGCGTCTTTGCTTTCGGATTTGAAGAACGAGAACAGTTAAAATTGGTGATTTGTCAAATGAGTGATTCGTTAAAGAATTTAAACAAAATGAGCGGGCGGATTGGCGGATTGCGAACGCCGGATTCATTTGACTCATTCCAACTGTTTCACAAATTCAACCAGCCATGACTGAAGAGCAACAACTGAAACTGCAGGCGTTCCTCGACGGCGAATTGCCGGAAAAGGAAACGCGCGAAACCGCGTCCTGGATGGCGCGGGATTCCGAAGCCACCGCGCTTTTCAACGAACTGCGCAATACGCGGCGCGCATTCAAGGATTCCGAACCGACAGTGCGATTGCCCGAGTCCCGCGAGTTTTACTGGTCGAAAATTCAGCGCGAAATCGAGCGGCTGACTCCGGCCAGCGAGCCGGTAAAAACGCGTTCTTTTATTTCCCGATTGCGCCGGATTCTGGTTCCGATTGGCGCTGTCGCGTTGCTCGTCCTCGCCGGATTGCTGGCGGTGGAACAGAGTGGCATTTTTGGCGGTCCCGCCATTACGCCGGATTCCGAAATGACGGTCGCCGATTCCAAAGCATTCACCTATCACGATTATGCGAACGGCACGACGCTGGTGTGGGTTTCGTATCCGGCGGAAAGGTGATTTGCGAACGGCGCTTTTTGTTGATATTTTCACGCGCATGACAACGAGACTGAAATCACCTTTTCGGCGGGGATTGCTCGCGCTCTCCTGCTGTCTGCTGGCGTTTGCGACGATGGCGGCGCACGCAAAGGAACTGAAGTTTCAAGCCCAACTCGTTTGGGCCACCAACACCAATACCGAGAAATCCGTGGACCACAAACTCGTGGACGCGCCCGTGCGGCAAAAGCTCGAGGAACTGCCGCTCAAATGGAAAAATTATTTTCTCATCCACAACGTTCATTTTTCCGTTCCCCAATCCGGCTCGAAAGAAGCCGTTCTCAGCAAAAAATGCACGATCAGGATCAAGGACATTGACGGAAAAAATTTCGAGATTTCGTTGATCGGAAAAGACAAACCCGTTCTGAAACGCACCCAATCGCTGCCCAAAGGCGAAATGCTGGTGCTCGGCGGAAACGCGCCGAATTCCACCGCCTGGCTCGTCGTTTTGAAACGGATTGAATAAGCTTTTGCGGATTTCAAAACGCGGGTTTTCCCCCATATCCGGTTTCCCGTCAGCAAATTAGGTTCCGCCGAATGCTATGAAAACCAATGCTATTCCCCTGTCGGCTCTCGGGTGGGTGGAAACCCGGAGAAACCCGGCTTATCAGGCATACCAAATTCTCCACATCGCCTTCGTCCTCGCACCGTTGATAGCCGGTGTGGATAAATTTTTTATGCGGCTCACCGACTGGACGCAATATCTGTGGCCCACGCTCGCCAATCTGGTTGGCGGCGGACAAAAATTCATGCACATCGTGGGTGGAATTGAAATCGTCGCGGCGTTGCTGGTCGCGTTCAAACCGAAAATCGGCGCTTACATCGTGGCACTTTGGCTTCTTGGAATTATTGGAAATCTGCTTTTACTGGGAAATTTTTACGACATCGCGCTCAGAGATTTCGGACTCTTTCTGGGTGCGCTGGCCCTGGGCCGCCTGACGGATTCGATGGACCGAATTTCCGCGGCGAACGAGGAAACAACAGCCGCGCCGAAATAATCGAATTTACGGCCACAACTTTTTCGCTGTTTAAAATTTTAGGAAGCTTGAACGATGCGGCGTTTTCTTTTCGCCAGGAAAAATATCGCTATCGCGGTTGATCCCAACAAAACGCCGGAAGGTTCGGGGACGGGTGCAATCGTCGAGCGGGTATAGGAAAATCCGCCACCGAGTCCGCCAAAAGAATTAAAACGGATGGAAAGATAAATATCATCCGAAATCAAATGCAGCACCGCGTCTTTCCCTACGGTCAAAGGAGGATTATTTCCGGTCCAATCCTCCCAATCCTGGTAATTGAGCGAGGCGAAATCCGGGAGATCACCGTAGGCCCATTCCGTTCCCGCCGGACTGACGTTATGAGCGTAAGAAGTTTCATCGAAAGCATTGAAAATCCCCTGGCTTGATCCGCGCGTAATCCAGACATCGGAAGTGATGCGATCCTGATTCGCGGCTTGCGTCGGGTCCGCCGCAGGCTGGACGTAGTTGAATGCCGGGCCGTCCCAGACCGTGGCGGCCATGGCGGGTGAAATCGCGCTCGCCACGAAAACGACGGCGAAAACGCGCGCGAAACGTGGATTAATCTTGCTCATAGAATTGCATTCGAATTTTACTTTCGCGTATGAAACCTCGGGCGAAAAAAGGTTCCACGGGAATTCCAAAAGATAAAACCTTCTTCAATATTTCGTGTGATTGAGTAGTTGCTTCAAATCCTTTGGCTCCAACGAGACGCCAAAAACCTGATCGCTTGTTCCTTGCCTGCGGGAATTCTGAAAATTTCACCCGAGAAAATCGCTGGACTCCATCGGAGATTTTGCTTAAAAATCGGGGAAATCCAAAGGAAAGGCGAGCTATGATTCCAGGTCAGCCGATGGTCAAAATGACGCCGGTAAACGCGGAACTGTTCGAATCGGTCGGTTATGCGATCGGCGCGAGAAAACTGTTCATCAAATTCCGCAATTCTCCGACGCTGTGTTACGAAAGCGTCCCGGGTTTTCGATATCAGGGTTTATTGGCCGCGCCCCGCAAAGACGCTTATTTCCGCACCTACATCCAAAATAATTTTGTGGCAAAGGAATTCGAAGTTCCAGCGCCATAGCCTCAAATTATCTGAAACGAAATTTATCCGGCGTTCGATCAGCAAGTCGCGTCCGCAACTGCCGTCGCGCGCGAAACCGGAACGCCGTTGTTTTTTGCGCGCCGGTAATGTCCCGCCAGACTTTCGTGCGAAGGTTGAAGTCCTTCGGCGGAAATCGCATTGAGAATGCGTTCCTCGGTCATGATGAAGCGATCGCGTTTGTAGAGCAGATAATTGCCGCGCATTTCCGAAGGCGTCAGATTGATCGTGACGAGATTCGCGCCCGTTCGCAGTCCGCGACGGTAGCCGCTGCCCGGCTCCGCCAGATTCAGCGCGCTCACGGATGGAATCACCCAATCCGGCCGCATCAAACGCAACGCCGCCATCGAGTTCAACGTCACATCAATTTCTCCCATCGGCGCTTTCGCCAGCGGCGTTTCGTCGCCGGGAATGAACGGGCTGACGCTGCAACCGTCCAGCGGCAATTCGGCGGCAAGATCGAAATTTTTCAGCAATTGCTCCGCCGTTTGTCCGGGCAATCCGGCGATAAATCCCGAGCTGACTTTCCAGCCTGTCGCGGCGAGATGACGGATATTCGCCAGGCGATTTTCATATTTTGAAGGCGACTGAAATTCCGCATAGCGCGCCGGATCGGCGATTTCAAATTTGATAATATAAATGCTCGCGCCGGCATTTTTCAATTCCGCGTATAAATTTTCACTGAGCGAACCGAGGCAAACGCTGATGCCGAGATGGGTTTCTTTCCGCAATATTTGGATCAGCGGCAAAACAACTTCGCGAACCGCGACAGGATCTTCACCCGCCTGAATGTTGACATCCGTAACGCTTGCCGGGCGATGATGCACTATCAGTTCCGCCAACTGCTCGTGATGCGCGCGAAAGCGGGAAAGCGTGCGGTTGTCCCGGCGCATTCCGCAGTAGGAACAATTCTCGCGGCAGAAATTGGAAACCTCGACAACCGCGCGGACAAAAACCGATTTGCCGAAACGCGCCTGCGCGACGTGAGCGGCCCGCTCATGAAATGTTTTTTGCGCCTCGCCGCGCAACTGCAACAACTCGGCGTTCGGCTTGAAGGATTGCGTCATTGATGGCGGAATTTAAAACTGAGATTGCTCACAGCGCAACCAATTTAGGCGTGTTCGCCCCGTTTTAAACCGGGGTAAAACCCGCAGCGAAAACAAAGTTCTTTGGCGCCCGCCCCGTCTGGCGTATTTTTCACCAATGAATTGGCCTCGCCAATGCGCCGCCGTGATTCCCTGCTTGAACGAGAGCGCGACCATCGCGCCCCTGATCGCCGCCGTAATCAGACACGTTCCAAACATTTTTCTCGTGGACGACGGCTCAACTGACGAAACGGCGCGACTGGCTGAAAACGCCGGAGCAAATGTGTTGCGCCATGGAAAAACTCAAGGCAAGGGCGCGGCATTGCGAACCGGGTGGATGGCCGCGCGCAACGCGGGATTCGACTGGGCGCTGACGATGGACGGCGACGGGCAGCATTCGCCCGAAGATATTCCGAATTTTTTCAAATGCGCGGAAGAAACCGCGTCCGTTCTTGTGATCGGCAATCGAATGGGCAAATCTCAAAAAATGCCGCACTTGCGGAGATTTGTGAATCGCTGGATGAGCGCGCGGATTTCGGCTCTGGCCGGGCAGTCGTTTCCGGATTCGCAATCCGGATTTCGGCTGATGAATCTTCACGCGTGGGCGACGCTGCCGATTTGCGCCGCGCATTTTGAAATTGAATCGGATGTTTTGCTGGCATTCGCGCGCTCCGGGCAACGCATCGGATTCGTTCCGATTCAGGTGATTTACAAAACTGAACAGAGCAAAATTCATCCGGTTCGCGACACCGTGCGCTGGTTTCGATGGTGGCGCGCGATGAAGCGATTGGAATCAGAACGCGCATTCGCTTTCAACGACAACATTCCGGTTTCGATCGGCAGCCAATTTCGAACTCGCGCTGAATGATTGGGAAAATATTCTGCTTGCGCGGCATATCGCCGTAAAAACATGCTCGTCGCTTTAAAATTTTAGAATGAATGGCACAGAAGCAAAGGCTTTCGCTCCCGCGCGATCCTGGCGCAAAATCTCAATGCGGATTGTGACACTGCTCGCGGCAATGACGCTGGTGGGTTTTATCATGCGGCACAGTTCGGAAGCGCTGGCGCGCAGCCATACTCAGGCGGGATTTTTTCACGGCGTTTTGCAGGGTGCGCTGATGCCGTGCGCGTTTCCAAATCTGCTGGTCGGCAACGACGTTGTGATCTACGCGAAAAACAATACGGGATTGACTTACAAACTCGGCTACACGTTTGGCGTGAATGCCTGCGGCGCGATTTTTTTCGGCCTGTTTTTTTGGCGCGTCAGCCGGTGGCGCAAGAAGACCGATGCGCGCGAGTTGGACGAGGAAAAAAAAGTGGAAATTACAAACGCCGAGCGTTGAACGGCTTTCTTTCTTCTCCGCAATGACGACGCATAAAGCGACACGCCAAATCTGAATTCCAAATCCGAGTAAAATTCGAATTCTGAAGCACGAATCCACCCGCCAGCAGAATATTTAATTTCACGTTCATTCAATGCTTTTCAAAATACCTGAATGGCACCGCGCAAGATTTTTCTTTCGCAATTCAAAAATTCAATTTACTTCGGATTTCGCGGTTCTCCAAACGCCGGGGAATCGTTGAATATTGAAAACAAAATTTGGAGTGTTTTTAACAGACTTGATTTAAGAATCGCCTCCATTATTCTCCGGCCATGTAGTTGTCTGCTTAATGGCCGCATGGCTGCGGTCAGCGGGGGACCCGGATTTTCCGTCCCGCCTCGGCGCGGCGGATTGGGGCTAACGATGATGCATCGGGAACACTTAATGGTTCCAGCCCGACAGCTAACCTCGTCAGCGCAAACATTAAGGGCAATGGAATTTTCCATTTCCCGCCGGAGGCATTCGCCGGTGATCGTTCTTTTTTGAATATTTGGTCATGGAAATCAGCACACATCGTCCGCGCAATCTCGGCTGGACGCGCGCGGCGGCCTTGCTTTACGGGGACTGGGGAACCAGCAAAGCGTATGTCATCGGTCTGGCGTTCGTCGCGGCGGGATTTTCTTCTTTTCCGATTATTCTCGCGGTTTGTTTTCTGACCGCCCTGGTCGGTTACAATTACATCATCGTCTGCAAACATTTTCCCGACGGCGGAGGCGTTTATTCCGCGGCGCGCGAGCAAGGGCGCGTTCTCGCCGTTATGGGCGCTCTGTTGCTTGTCGCCAATTTCACTGTAACGGCGGCCATGAGCGCGTGGGCGGCGATGAGTTATTTCGGGCTGCCGACCGAATCCATCCGGTGGGTGACGATCGGCGTAATTCTGCTGATCGGGACAATTAATTTTTTCGGGCCAAAACACAGCGGAAGTCTGGCCACGGCGCTCGCGCTTCCAACAGTAATTGTTGTTCTGCTGATCATCGGATTGAGCCTGCCATTTCTGACCACGGCGAATCTGGAATGGCCGAAAAACGGGTTCAAGGCCAATTGGATTTCGTTCGTCGGTGTGATTCTCGCTTTGAGCGGCGTGGAAGCAGTCGCGAATTTAACGGGCGTGATGAAACTCGATCCGGATGCGACAATGGAAGATCCTCACGTCCTTCAGACCGCGCGCAAAGCCATCTGGCCGGTCGCGCTTGAAGTCGTCGTCGGGACAACAATGCTGGGCTGGGCGATGCTGTCGCTGCCGCGCAAACTGGAACCCGCGATGCGCGAGCATTGGGAATACATGCTGCGCTATCTGGGTGAGCAATACGGCACGATGGTATGGAACACACACTTCGGACAAATCGTCGGCATCATTGTGGGCGCGGTCATTGGTTTGCTTTTGTTGAGCGCTGTGAACACGGCGATCAGCGCGCTGATTGGTTTATTTTACATGATGGCGCGCGATGGTGAAATGCCGCGCCCGTTCATTCGGCTAAACTCCCACGGCGTTCCATGGATACCGCTCATTCTGTCGGTCGTATTGCCGATTCTCGTCGCGCTGGGTTCGCCTGATCTGAACACACTGGCCGGATTGTATGCGATTGGCGTCGTCGGCGCGATCACCGTGAATCTTGGCTCATGCACGTTCAACAAATCCCTTGCATTGAAATGGTATGAGCGAGGCATCATGGGAATCAGTTTTCTCATCCTGTTCGTCGTTGAAATGACCATCGCCTACACGAAAAACGACGCGTTGTTCTTCGCGTGCTGCGTGTTGGGCCTGGGATTCGGCCTGCGGTGGTACGCGCAAAAGCGCGCGGGATTTGAGACGGTCACGATAACCCGGGAAATGGCTGCGGTGATGAATCCCGAGCGCGTGGCCACGCTGCAACCCAATGTCGCGCCCGGACAATCCATTCTCGTCGCCGCGCGCGGCCTCACGCCGGTGCTGCGGTTTGCGCTGGAGGAGGCGAAATTGCGCCAGGGAACTTTGTACGTGCTTTACGTGAAACAACTCGCGGTAAACCTGCTTGGACCACTCGCCAATCGCGCCCGCCCGCGTTGGCAGGAAGATCCGCGCGCGGCGGAAATCATGTGCGGCATGTTCGATCTCGCCAAAACTGCCGGCGTAAATGTCTTGCCGGTTTACGCCGTCAGTGATGATCCGGCGGCAACGATTCTCGACATCACCGCGACGCTCGGAGTGGACATACTCATGTTAGGCGCACCGCATCGCACGGCGATGGCGAAACTTCTCAGCGGCGATGTCGTGACTGCTGTCGCACGAAATCTTCCGGAAAATATCCAACTGGTCATTCATAGTTGAGTTGGATGTTTATTTTTCTGCACTGAAGTAACCCAGTATTCACCGCATTCAATGTTCGAAGTTGAATGTTCGATGTTTTTTCTTTTCACCCAATTCATCTTCGGACCTGATTAAAAAACGCCAGACTGGTCAAAGCTCGCCACGTCATTTTCTTCCAGAATTTTTCCTTCTCTCCTGAGATTTAATTATTTCTTCGGAAATAACGCGATTTTTGAATTCAAGATTCGTTGGCAACGCGGCTGCTATTGGAATTGCGGCGATGAACGAAACCAACATTTCAATGAAAAAAACAAAAATATTTTGCCGCTTCGCCGACGCGCGCGGAATTCAAACCTTTGATTAAATCAAAAACGCTCTTATGAAAAAAATTGAAGCAATCATAAAACCGTTTCGACTCGAAGACGTGAAAGACGCTCTCGGCGAAATCGGGATTGAAGGCATGACGATCACCGAGGTCAAGGGATTCGGCCGCCAGAAAGGGCACACGGAAATTTATCGCGGCAGCGAATACACGGTGGATTTTCTTCCCAAAATCAAAATCGAAATCGTGCTGGCGGACCACCAGTTGGACGGCGCGGTCGGCGCAATTGTGAAATCCGCGCGAACGGGAAAGATCGGTGACGGCAAAGTTTTCGTTTCCAACATCGAAGAAGCCGTTCGCATCCGCACGGACGAAAAAGGCGAGGAAGCCGTCTGAAAAATTCTCAAAACCCAAACCTGATCAACCATTCAATACCATGAAAAAAATCCTTGGCCTCCTCTGTTTGTTTGCCGCGATGCTGATTTCCAAACCATCTGTCGTTTTCGCCCAGGCCGGCTCCGCTCCGGCGGAACGCACCATTCAGCAACGGCTGGATGATTTGGAAGCGTACGTCAACAACACGGCGCGAAACGCCGACACAAACGCGCCTTCCAAAATTCCCGGCCCCGGCCCGGGCCATAACGCATGGCAGATGATCTCCGCCGCGCTCGTGTTGTTCATGACGCTTCCCGGCCTGGCGCTGTTTTACGGCGGATTGGTCCGGCGCAAAAACGTTCTTTCCGTCATGGCACAATGTCTCGGCATCGCCGGTCTTGTGACGATTCTCTGGTGGATTTGCGGTTACAGCCTCGCGTTTGCGAGCGGGAAATCATTTATCGGAAACATCGGCGAATACGCGTTTTTCAAAGGCGTGGACGGCTCGGGCGTCGGCCAGGGCAATAACTGGATTTCAAATAACGTGTGGGCAATTTTCCAACTCACGTTCGCGATCATCACGCCCGCGCTGATTATCGGCGCGATTGCCGAGCGCATGAAATTTTCCGCTGTTCTGCTGTTCGTGACGATCTGGATGTTCATCGTTTATTTCCCGCTCGCGCACATGGTCTGGGCAAGTGACGGTTTCATGTGCGGCGCGCTCAATCCGCACGCGGCAATCAAGGCGCTGGATTTCGCGGGTGGAACTGTTGTCCACATGTCATCCGGCTGGTCGGCGCTGATTCTCTGCATTCTTCTTGGGAAACGACGCGGCTTTGGCAAGGAACCGATGCCGCCGCACAGCATGGTGTTGTGCATGGTCGGGACGGGAATGCTGTGGGTCGGCTGGTACGGTTTCAATGCCGGCTCGGCGCTCGGCGCGGACGCAATCGCCGCGAATGCTTTCACGACAACCACGCTTGCCGCGGCGACGGCCGGATTCGTCTGGGGAATGGTGGAATATTTTCATCGCGGCAAACCGAGCGTCCTTGGTTTTTGCTCTGGAATTGTTGCGGGCCTTGTTGTAATCACTCCGGCTTGCGGTTTCGTGAACACTTCCGGCGCGATGATTATCGGTCTGCTGGCGGGAATTGTTCCTTACTTCGCGGTCGCCAAACTCAAGACGTGGTTCGGTTATGATGACGCGCTCGACACGTTCGGCGTGCATGGCGTCGGCGGCACTCTGGGCGCGTTGCTCACGGGATTTCTCGCGGACGAAAAAGTGAATTCCGTCGTTGCCGGCGTGAAAGATGGCCTCGTGTGGAATCAGATTAAAGCGATTCTGGTCACGCTCGCCCTTTCGGTGATCGCCACAATCATCATCGCATTCATTGTGAAAGCCACGGTCGGCCTCCGCGCCAGCGACGAAGTCCAGGCGACCGGCCTCGATCTGGCCGAACACGGCGAGGAAGGTTATCACGTTGAAGCCTGAGGCCGCGAACGAAACTATCCGTTGATTATCAAAAAAATTTGGCGAGGCCGCGCTGGATGCACACGGCGCGGTTTCGCCGCCAACAACTAAACAAAAATTGAACCAAAATAACTCCAATCACATGAGCGCCACTTCCGCCCGCACTGCTGCCATTCTCGCCGCGAATTATTACCGCGTCCCCGCAACTCTTCCTTACAAGGACGCGCATTCCGCCTCCCGTTACGGCTCGGCGGTTTTCAACGAAAAAGTCATGCAGGCCCGATTGCCGAAAGCTGTTTTCAAATCGTTGAAAAAAACCATCGAAACCGGCGCGCCGCTCGATGGCAGCACGGCGGACGTTGTCGCGCTCGCATTGAAAGACTGGGCGCTTGAACATGGCGCGACGCATTACGCGCATATTTTTCAACCGCTCACCGGCGTAACCGCCGAAAAGCACGACAGCTTCCTGGAACCGGATGGACGCGGCGGCGCGATTGTTGAATTTACCGGAAAGCAATTGATCCAGGGCGAGCCGGACGCATCGTCATTTCCGAGCGGCGGAATTCGCAGCACGTTTGAAGCGCGCGGTTACACGGCGTGGGATGTCACAAGCCCGTGTTACATCGTTGAAAGCGCAAACGGAACAACGCTTTGCATTCCGACCGCTTTCGTTTCCTGGACCGGTGAAGCGCTCGATTTGAAAACGCCGGTGCTGCGTTCGATGAAAGCCCTCGACGCGCAGGCGCGCCGCATTTTGAAACTGTTCGGCCACGAAAATATTTCAATGGTGTCCGCCACCGCCGGGCCTGAGCAGGAATATTTTTTAATTGACCGCAATTTTTACCTGAGCCGTCCGGATTTGTTGAATTCGGGGCGAACGCTGTTTGGCGCGCGCTCGCCGAAAGGCCAGGAATTCGAGGACCAATATTTCGGCGTCATTCCCGAGCGCGTTCTCGCGTTCATGCACGAATGCGAAGCGGAACTTTACAAACTCGGCATTCCTGTAAAAACGCGCCATAACGAAGTCGCGCCCAGCCAATACGAAATCGCGCCGATTTACGAGAACGCCAACATCGCGGCGGATCATCAACAGCTCATCATGATCATGCTCAAGAAAGTGGCGCGCAAATACGGCATGGAATGTCTGCTGCACGAAAAACCTTTCGCGGGCGTGAACGGCTCGGGCAAACATCTCAACTGGTCGCTCGGAAATTCCACGCAAGGCAACCTGCTTGACCCCGGCCACACGCCGCATGAGAACATGCAGTTTCTCGTGTTTTGCGCGGCCGTGATTCGCGCGGTGCACCGGCACGCGGGATTGCTTCGCGCGATGGTTGCCAGCGCAAGCAACGATCATCGCCTCGGCGCGAACGAGGCGCCGCCCGCGATCATTTCGATATTTCTCGGCTCGCAGCTCACGGATGTTTTCGAGCAACTCAAAAACGGAAAAGCCCGTTCGTCCGCAAAATCCGAAACCATGCATCTGGGCGTGGACACGCTGCCGGTTTTGCCGAGAGACGCCGGCGACCGCAACCGCACTTCGCCTTTCGCGTTCACCGGAAATAAATTTGAGTTCCGCGCCGTCGCGGCGAACCAATCCATCGCCGCGCCGCTCGCCGCGTTGAACACGATCATGGCCGAATCGCTGGATTACATCGCGACAAAACTGGAAAAAGCGCCGAAAGGCAAATTGAGCAAAGCCGTCGAATCCGTGCTCACCGAAATCGCGCGCGAACACAGCGCGGTGATTTTCAACGGCAACGGATATTCCGAGGAATGGCACAAGGAAGCGGCGAAACGCGGATTGCCGAATTTGAAAACCACGGTGGACGCGCTGCCGCTGATCGCATCGAAGGAAACCGTCGCCGCGTACGAAAAATTCCGCGTGCTCACCCGGCGCGAACTCGAAGCGCGCCGCGACATCGCTTACGAGCAATATTGCAAAGCGATCAACGTCGAAGCGAATCTTGTTCTGGAAATCGCGCGCACGAAAATTTATCCGGCGGCAATTCGTTATCAGACGGAACTGGCGGAAAATGTGGCGGCGATCAAAGCCGCAGGCGGAATTCCCGACGCGTTTATTTTCCAAAAAGTCAGCGGAGAAATCGCGGCGTTCTGCAAGGCGTGCAAGGCGCTGGAGGACATTCGTTCCAAACACGTCTCCGGTCTTGCGGCGGAAGCGAAACATTATTGCGACGAAGTTCTTCCCGCCATGCTGGAAGTCCGCAAACACGCCGACGCGCTTGAAGCCAGCATCGCCGACGATCTGTGGCCGCTGCCGACCTACGAGGAAATGCTGTTCGTCAGCAAATAACTTTCCCGGCAAAACCGGGACTGGAGGGGCGGAGGGGAAAGGCGCATCGGACGAGAAATCGTTCGATGCGCCGCTCATCAGGGAAAAAAGCGCGAGGTGAACGCCCGAATCTGGCAATTTCACTCGTTCACCGTTCATTGATGAGTTTTTTGGAACGTAAAAAACTTTCGTGGTTTCTAAAAAATTGATTCTCAAGAAACTTTCAAATCAGCCGATGGTTTTCACATCCGTGTCAATTCGTGTTCATTCGTGGAAACATCTTCAATAAAATCGAAGACGTTTCACCTTGTCTGCCTGCTCCAATCCTTTTAGAAGTAATTCGCGTGTTCGCAATTTTTTCAGATAAAAAGTCGCGCGATGAATGATTCTTCGGCCACTCGCTCCGCGATTTCCCATCCCGCGGATTTGAAACGCGTGAACGTTCTCGGCGTCGGCATCAGCGTCATCAATCTCCAGACCGCATTGCGCACGGTAGCGGACGCGCTGGAACGGCGTAGCGGCGGCTACGTTTGCGTGACGGGCGTTCACGGCGTGATGGAA
>DASSNZ010000273.1:0-5042 GCA_035701135.1 Verrucomicrobiia bacterium | reverse complement strand
GTGGATTGACGGCCGCGGCGTCGGCGCGCCGAAAGCCTGGCGATTGCTTTATTGGAACGGCTCGGAATTCGCGCCGGTCAAAACCTCCGAAACGCCGGGCGTTGAAGGAAACAAATTCAACGAAATCACATTCGACGAAGTGACGACTCCAAAACTCCGGCTGGAAATAGATTCCGACGGAACGTTGTCCACGGGCATTCTGGAATGGCGCGTTCTGGATTCCGGGAAATCGCCGGAATTTCCGCCTATGGTCGAAGCGGGAATTGATCGCGACGTAATGGTCGGCGGCAAAACGTACCTTCGCGGCAGCGTCAAATCGCTCAAGCCGGAAAACGCGGACGCGAAAATGGTTTGGAGTGTCGAGTCCGGCCCGAAAATGTTAGGCGTTTCCTTCGAAAACCCGAACGCGGCGATCACCACCGCCACGTTTTCCGCTCCGGGCGATTACGTTCTGAAACTGACTGCGGGCGAGGGAGAATTGAAATCGTCCTCGACGTTGAAAGTGAAAGTGGATGTGCCGCCGCCCGCGAAGCGATTGGACGTCGTTTATACGAAGAAATACAAAATTGACAGCCCGCTCTGGAACGCGCGCGCCAAGGCGTTGATCGTGAATTGGATTCCTCATTGCATTGATGAAATCAACAGCACGAATATTCCACCCGGCCGGGGCGACGGCGGAATTGATAATTTCATCGAAGCCGCGAAAGCGTTGCGCGGCGAACCTCACGGACGGCACAAAGGCTACGTTTTCGCCAACGCGTGGGTGCATCAGACCGTCGAATCCATGTGCATCGCGCTGATGGTGGATCCGCAGGGCGATCCGGATATTATTCGCGCGCAGGAAAAAATGCGGGCGACGCTGGAGGATTGGATTCCGAAAATTCTCGCCGCGCAGGAGCCGGACGGCTATTTGCAAACCGCGTGGACGTTGCGCGATCCGAACGGCCGCTGGCAGAAACGCTGGTCGCCCGAAGGCCGCGGCAATCACGAAGGTTACACCGCCGGATATTTCATTGAATCGGCAATCAATCATTACACGCTGACCGATGGAAAAGACAAACGCCTTTACAACGCCGCCAAAAAACTCGCGGACTGCTGGGTCGCGAATATCGGTCCGGGAAAAATCGCGTGGTTCGACGGACATCAGGAAATGGAACAGGCGCTCGTGCGCTTCGGACGGTTCGTCAACGACATGGAAGGCAACCATCGCGGCGATAATTACATCAAGCTCGCGAAATTCCTTCTCGATAACCGCCACGGCGGCAGTGAATACGACCAGAGCCATCTCCCGGTGCAACAACAATACGAAGCCGTCGGCCACGCCGTTCGCGCGGTTTACACGTATTCGGGAATGGCGGATGTCGCGGCGGAAACCGGCGATGTGGATTATCAAAGCGCCGTGATGTCGCTTTGGGACAATCTGGTGAACAAGAAATATTACATCACCGGCGGCGTCGGCAGCGGCGAGACTTCGGAAGGCTTTGGCCCGAATTATTCACTGCGAAACAACGCCTATTGCGAATCCTGCTCAAGCTGCGGCCTGATTTTTTTCCAATACAAAATGAACCTCGCGTATCACGACGCGAAATACGCCGATCTCTACGAACAAACGATGTACAACGCGCTCCTCGGCGCGACGGACCTGGAAGGCGAAAATTTCTACTACACCAACCCGCTGATCGGCGGACGCCGCACGCCCTGGCATAATTGCCCCTGCTGCGTCGGAAATATTCCGCGCACGTTGCTGATGATTCCGACCTGGACCTACGTGAAAAGCGATGACGGCATTTACGTCAATCTTTTCATCGGCAGCACGATCAACGTCGAGAAAGTCGCCGGGACGGATGTTCAGATGGTCCAGAAAACCGATTATCCGTGGAGCGGCAACATCGGCATCACGGTCAATCCAAAGCAGAGCAAAAAATTCTCCGTTTATGTCCGAATTCCCAATCGCGATACCAGCGAGCTTTACACCTCGTTTCCGAAAGTCAGCGGTTTTAAATCCCTCGCCGTCAACGGAAAACCGATCAAAGCGCACATCGAAAAAGGTTACGCGGTCATCACGCGCCAATGGAAAGCCGGCGATAAAATTGATCTCGTGCTGCCGATGGAAGTTCAGCGCGTCAAAGCCGATGACCGCATCGCGGCGGACCGCGGCCTCGTCGCGCTGCGCTACGGCCCGCTGATTTACAACGTCGAAACCGCCGACCAGGCCGACATCAACCAGCCGCTCAGCGCGGGACCGTTGACCGCCGAATGGCGCGGCGATTTGCTCGACGGAGTGGAAATCATCAAAGGCACCTGGGCGAACGGCAAACCGATGATCGCGATACCGAATTTCGCCCGCAACAATCGCTGGGGACAATCGCGTTCGGATTCCGGCGAAGTTGCGGATTCGGGAATTGATTATTCCGGCGGCGCAACCATCGGAACGACCGGATCGGGAAATTCCGCCGGCGCTGAAAATTCCGTCCGGCGCGGCCGCAACCGTTTTTCCGGCGGCTCCATGGTTTGGATGAAAGATCAGCAAACCACCGCCAGCCTGGAATAACTTTCAAGACAGGCTTTCGGAAGAATTCGCGGCAACCTGAAGCTCCGCCCGGTATCGTTTCCAACGCCGATCCGAAGTGAAGGAAACGCGGCGGCGCGAAAACTTCGCGGCCGCCGGATTTTTACATTGGTGCGCACGCGGAAGTCGAAGGATTGACTCTCGTGACCCGCGCGACGCGAAGCGTTATCAAACGTATTTTCCGAAATTGAAGTTGATTACGTCGGCTGAGCGATAAGCTTCCCAATCGCCTTCCGAACTTATCTCCAAAATTTTTTAACCGCTGCCGTGCCGCAGAAATCCTTTGTCACCGTTCGATAGCGTCTCTATCCTTTCGTTCGTTACGACAGAAATAAAAACTATCGAATAAACATTTAACAAACAATTCGCGTAGCTTCGGCTGCTGTTCACAACGAAACGTGGAAATTTCGACTTCAAGAGCAGCGCTCGATGCGCGCCCCACTCGGGGCGCGCTGAAAGCGCTTCTTGAAGGGCATCCACGTGCCCGTTGTGGGGCGTAAGTAAGTGTCGCCCCCTTCGTTTTTCAGGCACGGATTCCTTTCAAGAAGCTCAGCAGACAGCACTGATTCGCACGCGAGCGAACTCAGCTTTCTGTCTGCATGGCAGCCCAAATCGTTTCCAAACAACGAGTCACGGAGCATGGCGAAGTCTTCACCAGCGCCCGTGAAGTCAACGACATGCTTGATCTCGTCAAGAGCGAGACCGAGCGAATCGAATCGCGCTTTCTCGAACCCGCCTGCGGCAACGGGAATTTCCTCGCCGAAATCCTGCGACGAAAACTTCGCGTCGTCGAAGCGCGTTACGCCAAGAGCCAGTTGGAATACGAGCGCAACGCCGTTCTCGCGGTTTGTTCCATTTACGGGATTGATAAACTTGAGGACAACGTCTCCGCCTGCCGCGAACGATTGTTCGCCATCTTCGATCTCAACTACACAAATCGTTTCAAGTCTTCTGCAAAGGAACAATGCCGTGATGCCGTTCGTTACATTCTTGAGCGCAATATCGTTCATGGCGACGCGCTTTCGCTGAAGACGGTCGGCCCGATCGAGCAGCCGATCATTTTCTCCGAGTGGTCGCCTGCCATTGGAAGTTTCCTCAAACGGCGCGACTTCACGTTTTCCGAACTGCTGGATGAAGGAGAAACCAGGCAGCGAAATCTCTTTATGACGGACGAGTATTCCGACCTCGGAAAACGGGCATTCATTCCCAAAGAAGTCACCAACTTCCCGCTAATTCATTTCCTCAAGGTGCGCGACCATGACAACTAACGCCTACAATCCCGACGTCCTTTCGTGTCTCGCGAACCTGAGCAGCGATGAGGTTTTCACGCCGCCGCAGCTTGTGAACGAAATGCTCGATCATCTTCCGCCTGAAATCTGGCGGGACAAGAACGCGCGTTTCCTCGATCCGTTCTGCAAATCCGGAGTTTTCCTGCGCGAAATTACGAAACGACTGCTGGTCGGTCTGGAAAAACAGATTCCTGATCGGCAGAAGAGGGTGAACCACATTTTGCGGAACCAGGTTTTCGGAATCGCCATCACGGAAATGACGGCGTTGCTGTCTCGCCGCTCGGTTTATTGCTCCAAAAATGCGAATGGAAAATATTCCGTTTGCACCGAGTTCGAGGACAAGTCAGGCAACATCCGATTCAAGAGCAGAAAACACACTTGGGAAAATGGACGATGTGCGTATTGCGGCGCGAGTGAGGAAGCCTACGATCGCGATGAGGAACTGGAAACTCACGCTTACGAATTCATCCACCGAGAAAAACCAGAGGAGATTTTCAATATGAAGTTCGATGTAGTGATTGGGAATCCGCCCTATCAGTTGAGCGACGGGGGTGGCACGGGAACAAGCGCCACGCCGCTTTATCATTTCTTCGTTCAGCAAGCGAAAAAATTACAGCCGCGTTATTTAACAATGATTATTCCTTCCCGTTGGTTTTCGGGCGGTCGAGGACTGGATGAATTTCGGGATGAAATGCTCAACGATCGGAGAATCAGCAAAATCGTTGATTACTTCGATTCGACTGAGGTGTTCCCAGGCGTCGATCTGTCCGGCGGAATTTGCTATTTCTTATGGGAGCGCGACAGGAATGGGGATTGCGAAGTTACGTCTGTGCGGAATGGCCAAATCTCCAAAATGGAACGTCCTCTTTTGGAAGGAAACAGTGACTCATTTATTCGTTTTAACGAAGCGATTTCCATATTGCGGAAGGTTCAAATTCTGAATGAAAAACCATTCTTCGAGATTATCAGTGCCAATGATCCGTTTGGTTTCGATGAGCGAGTCAAAGATGGCTTCAAGCGAATTAAACCGAAGTACAGTCTGAAGCCGTTTCAAAACAGCATTAAATTTTACTACAATGGATGGAAAACTAGCGGGGTTGGTTTCGTTGAACAGTCGTCCGTTCAGAAAAATACCGAATGGATTAGCAGCTATAAGGTTTTTATTCCGAAAGCTTACGGCGAGC
>DASSNZ010000272.1:0-12484 GCA_035701135.1 Verrucomicrobiia bacterium | reverse complement strand
TTATGGGCAATGCGGTTTTGTCCGGGTGAAATCAGAATGGCGGGCTTTGGTGAACAAACAATTTTTGAATAAACCGCATTTTTTCGGCGCCAACGGTAAAAAGCTGTGGAGCATTTGTGGAAAAATAAATTTTGGCTGGTAACATTTCGCCCATGTTCAATGCAGCATCAATTCGCAATTGGCTTGGAATCTTGTGCTACCTCGTCGCGATGGCGTCGTGGAAAACTCACGCGCAGCCGGCAACAAAAGAATACCAGATCAAAGCCGCGTTCCTTTTCAACTTCGCGCAATTCGTTGAATGGCCGACAAACGCCTTCGCCACCACCAATTCCCCGCTCACCATCGGCGTGCTGGGCGAAAATCCATTCGGCGGCGCGCTGGAAGATATTGTCCATGGCGAAACCATTCACGGACGCCCGCTCATGGTCAGGCATTCGCAAACGGTTTCGGATTTAAACGATTGCCAAATGATTTTTATCAGCAAATCGGAAAAAGGGCGCGTCGCGGAAATCCTTTCCGCGCTTGATTCGCGCCCCGTGCTGACCATCAGCGAATTTGAAGGATTCGCCCGGCGCGGCGGCATTATCAATTTTTATCTCGACGGAAAAAAAGTGCGTTTCTCGATCAACGCGTCGGCGGCTAAAAACCACGATCTAAAGATGAGTTCCGAACTGCTCAACCTTGGAAAAATCGTGAAAACAAGCCCGAAAGGAGTGGAAAAATGACCCGGCTCCAGGACATGCCCGTCAAACGCAAAATGACGCTGGTGATTCTGCTCACCTGCTCCGCCGTGCTGCTGCTCGCCTGCGGCGTGCTCGCGGCGTACCAGATGTTTGATTTCCAGCGGACAATGGTCCGAAACATGACCGTGCTCGCCGATGTATTCGCGAAAAACAGCCGCGCCGCAATTCAGTTCCAGGACGCGGGTTCCGCCCAGGAAACGCTGCTCGCGCTGCAAACCGAACCCGCCGTGGAAGGCGCCTGTCTTTACGACGCGGAAGACGGCGTGTTCGCCGATTACATTCGCGCCGGATCAACCGTGCAATTGCCTTCCGCTCCGGGAATGGACGGACACCGTTTTGAAAACGGCCGGCTCGTGCTGTTGCGACCGGTCATTTCCGCCAACGGAAAACGCATCGGCACGATTTATCTTCAAACCGATCTGCGCGGCGTGCATGAACGGCTCGTGGTGTTCGGCGTCATCGCCGCCATCGTTTTGCTCGGCTCGCTCCTTGTGGCATTCGCGATTTCCTCGCGATTGCAGCGCCCGATTTCCCAGCCGATTCTCGCGCTGGCGGAAACCGCGCGGCGCGTCGCCGAACAAAAAGATTTCACCGTTCGCGTTCCCGCGCAGGGCAAAAATGAAATAGGAACGCTCACCGACGCGTTCAATCAGATGTTAGGCGGAATCGAACAGCGCGACAACGCGTTGCGCGGACAAATCGCCGAACGCCAGCACGCGGAGAAAAAGGTCCAGGCGCAACTCGCGCGGCTGGAATTGCTCAACCAGATCACGCGCTCGATTGGCGACCGGCTCGACCTGAGCGGCATTTTCCAGACCGCGCTGAAAAATCTGGAGGAACATCTTCCCGTGGATTTCGGAATGGTCTGCCTTTACGATGCCTCCGAAAATATTCTGTCCGTTTCCAGCATCGGCGCGCAAAGCCGCGCGCTCGCGCCAGGTCTGGAAATGCAGGAGCAAACGCTAATCAGCATTGACCAGAACGGCCTTTCGCGCTGCGTGAACGGACAACTGGTTTACGAACCGGATGTCGAGCAGGTGGAATTTCCGTTTCCGCAACGGCTCGCGCGCGGAGGCCTGCGCGCGCTGGTGCTCGCGCCGATGCTTGTGGAAAGCCAGGTGTTCGGAGTCGTTGTCGCCGCGCGGAAATCAGCGGAAAGTTTCAGCAGCGGCGAATGCGAATTTCTCCGGCAACTCAGCGAACACATCGCGCTCGCGGCGCATCAATCGCAACTCTACACCGCGCTGCAAAAAGCTTACGACGAACTGCGCCAGAGCCAGCAAACGGTTTTGCAGCAGGAACGCCTGCGCGCGCTCGGCCAGATGGCAAGCGGCATCGCGCACGACATCAATAACGCGATTTCACCGGTCGGCATTTACGCCGAAGCGTTGCTGGAGGACGAGCCGAACCTGAGCGCCCGCGCCCGCGATTATCTGACCACGATCCAGCGCGCGATTGGCGATGTCGCGCAAACGGTTTCGCGCATGGGAGAATTTTATCGCCAGCGCCGCGAACAATTGGTCCTCACGCCGGTGCAATTGAACAGCCTGATTCCACAGGTCATAGATCTCACGCGCGCCCGCTGGAACGACATGCCGCAGCAGCGCGGGATTATGATCAACATGAAAACGGACCTCGCAAAAGATCCGCCCGCGATCATGGGCGTGGAAAGCGAGATTCGCGAGGCGCTGATCAACCTGGTTTTCAATGCCGTGGACGCAATGCCGGAGGGTGGGACGCTGACGTTGCGGACGAAAATTGAAGAGCGCGACACGGACGGAAACGGCGCGTCAAAACGCGTTTGCATTCAGGTCGCCGACACGGGTTTCGGAATGAGCGAGGAAACGCGCAAACGCTGTCTGGAACCGTTTTTCACCACGAAAGGCGAACGCGGATCGGGCCTTGGTCTCGCGATGGTTTATGGAATCGCGCAACGGCACAGCGCGAATCTCGAAATTGAAAGCGCTCCCGGAAAAGGCACGACGATTGGATTGAGTTTCCCCGTTCCGTCGGGCGTTCTGACCGAGCCGGGAATTTCTTCCACCTCGTATGTGGTTCCTTCGCGCCTGAGAATTCTTGTCGTGGACGACGATCCGCTGCTGATCAAATCGCTCCGGGATTGTCTGGAAGGCGACGGTCACATCGTCACCACGGCGAATGGCGGGCAGGCGGGAATTGACGCGTTTCGTTCCGCGCGCGAGCAAGGCGAAACATTTTCCGTCGTCATCACGGATTTGGGAATGCCCTACGTGGATGGACGCCGGGTTTCCCGGTCCATCAAGGAAATGTCAGCCGCCACGCCGATTATTCTTCTCACCGGCTGGGGACAGCGAATTGTCGCGGACCGGGACATTCCGTCGTCCGTGGATCGCGTTCTCAGCAAACCGCCGAGGCTCCGCGACCTGCGTGAAGCGCTGGCGCATCTTTGTCAAAACACGAAAGCCGATAAAACGAATGCAACATGAAAACCATCTGAAACCAACTCACGCGCGAATCCTGATTGTGGACGACGAAGCGCCGCAGATGAAAGCGCTTTGCGACACGCTGCGGGATCGCGGTTACGAAACCGCGGGCTTCAACGCGGGTCCTCCAGCGTTGAATGCCTTGCGCGAAAAATCGTTCGACCTGCTTCTTTCCGATCTGATGATGCCGGGCATGGACGGAATTTCGCTGTTGCAGGAAGCGCTGAAAATTGATGGGGACATTGTCGGAATCATCATGACCGGACAAGGCACGATTGATACCGCCGTCGAAGCGATGAAAACCGGCGCGCTGGATTATATATTAAAACCGTTCAAGCTCAGCGCAATTCTTCCCGTCCTTTCCCGCGCGTTGTCCGTGCGAAAACTGCGGATCGAAAATACGGAATTGCAAAAACAGGTCGGCGCGCGCACCGCCGAACTGGAGGCCGCGAACAAGGAATTGGAGGCGTTTTCGTACTCCGTTTCCCACGATTTGCGCGCGCCGCTCCGCGCTGTGGAATCGTTTTCAAACATTCTGCTGAACAAATATTCCACCGGAATGCCGAACGAGGCGCAACGTTTGCTGGGCAATGTCATCGGCGGCGCGAAACAGATGAGTCGGCTCATCGAGGATTTGCTTCGCTTTTCGCATTTGGGCCGTCAGCCGTTGTCGCGGCGGTCCGTGAATATCGTCGCGATGGTTCGTGAAATTCTGGATGAACTCGGCGTGGAAAAAGAGAATCGCCAGATCGAAATCCGAGTGGGAAATCTTCCCGAGTGCGAAGGCGACCCGGCGCTGTTGCGACAAGTCTTTGTGAATCTGCTTTCCAACGCGTTCAAGTTTACGCGCCATCGCGAAAAAACGGTTGTCGAAATCAGCTCGCGTTGCGACGGCGCGGAAACGATTTATTTCGTTCGCGACAACGGAGCGGGATTTGAAATGCAGTACGCGCAAAAATTGTTCGGCGTTTTTCAGCGAATGCACCGCGCGGATGAATTTGAGGGAACCGGCGTCGGCCTTTCCATCGTGCAACGAATCATTCAACGCCACGGCGGACGCATCTGGGCCGAAGCCGAAGTGAACAAAGGCGCGACGTTTTATTTCACGCTCGCGGCGAAGCAGTAGCGCGCAATGCGTCTGTTCTTTCTGCGCGCGAATTTGTTGAACGGTGATTAACGCAGCGCGACGAAATCGAAACCAAAAAAATTTAACTCGGAGACGCTGAGAATGCAGAGTTTCGCAAAGTCGCATTTTCTCTGCGCTCCTCCGCGTTCTCTGCGTTAAAAAATTTGCGCAACCTGCAAAAGCTTTTCTGTATAATAGCACACAGATTCGCGAAGAAAATTGGAATTGAAATCCTTTTCTCGGCATCCGTGCATTCGTGTCTCTCCGTGGTTAAACTTTTTGATTGAACCTTTCCAGCTTTGGATTGGAAGCGGGCGTTTCGGAAAAATTCTGTTATATTGCCGAAACGATTTGAGTCGGCGGAGTTTGACCATTAAACACTTTACAGCATGGGATGTGATTCGCAGAGTATCGGCGTGTCTGCCACGTTTGACCAGAATCATCCAGGAGGCAAACCGCGGCATGAATCCGCGGCCGCGCCTCACGACGGTCTGCAAACCGCGATCCTGCGGTCGCAGGAGTATTTGCTGTCCATTCAAAATTCCGAAGGCTACTGGGTCGGCGAACTCATGGTGGATTCCACGCTCGTTTCCGACATGGTCGCGTTTCATCATTGGGACGGAAAAATTGATCCCGAATGGCAGCGCAAAGCCGTGAATCACATTTTCTCCATGCAACTGCCCGACGGCGGCTGGAATATTTATCACGGCGGTCCGGCGGAAGTGAACGCCACGATCAAGGCGTATCTCGCGTTGAAACTCGCGGGCGTTCCCGTGACCGACCGGCGCATGTTGCGCGCGCGAGAAGTGGCGATGAATCTCGGCGGCGTGCCGCGCATGAATACCTTTTCAAAATTGTATCTCGCGCTGCTCGGCCTTTTCCCATGGGAATACGTGCCGACAATTCCGTGCGAAGTGATTCTCATCGGAAAATGGTTTCACGTGAATTTCTGGGAAATGAGCAACTGGTCGCGCGCAATGCTCGTGCCCCTGGCCATCATCAATCATTTCAAACCGACCCGCCGCCCGAAAAACAATGTCACGCTCGACGAGTTGTATCCGCACGGTTTTCACGAGCGCGACCTCGCGCTGCCGCCGGATCCCGACCGGTTGTCGCTCAGAAATTTTTTCCTGTGGCTGGACCGCCTGCACAAATTCGCCGAATGGTTCGCGGAACACGGAATTCATCCGTTCCGAAAACAGGCGTTGAAAAAATCCGAAAAGTGGATGCTCGAACGTTTTGAAGGTTCGGACGGACTGGCGGCGATTTTTCCCGCGATGCTCAATTCCATCATCGCGTTGAAAGCGCTGGGTTACACGGATGACAATCCGATTCTCCAGCGCGAATGGAAACAGCTCAAGCGGTTGCAGCACGAAACGGCGGACAGCCTGCGAATCGAGCCGTGTTTTTCGCCGGTCTGGGACACGGCGATTGCGGCGATTTGTTTGCGCGAATCAGGAATTCCCGCCGATCACCCGCGAATCCAGCAGGCGGCAGAATGGCTGATGACCAAGGAAATTCGTTTTCGCGGCGACTGGCAGTATAAAAATCCGGCAAAGGTCGAACCGAGCGGCTGGGTTTTTGAATACGAGAACAAATGGAATCCCGACGTGGACGACACGGCGATGGTGCTGCTCGCGCTGCGGCTGATTGACACGAAAAATCCGCAAAAGAAAAACGAATGTTTCCAGCGCGGCCTGAACTGGATGATGACTTTTCAATGCAAAGACGGCGGCTGGGCGGCGTTCGACAAGGATTGCACAAAAAACATTTTGGAAAAAGTACCGTTCGCCGATCACAACGCGATGCTTGATCCGGAATGCGCGGACATCACGGCGCGCATTCTTGAATTGCTCGGATACGAAGACTGGGACGCCGCGCATCCGCAAATCAAAAAAGCGCTCGATTACATTCGTTCGCAGCAGGAACCCGACGGCTCGTGGTACGGGCGCTGGGGCGTGAATTATATTTATGGGACCTGGCAGGTTTTGCGCGGATTGCACGCAATGAAAACAGACATGCGCCAGCCATGGCTCTTGAAAGCGCGCGACTGGCTGGAAAGTGTTCAACACGACGATGGCGGCTGGGGCGAGCGCTGCAACACGTACGACGATCCGGTTTTCAAAGGACAAGGCCCGAGCACCGCTTCGCAAACCGCGTGGGCAATCATGGGTTTGTGCGCATTCGGCGATCCCGATCGCGAAAGTCTCCGGCG
Source organism: Verrucomicrobiia bacterium (assembly GCA_035701135.1). Taxonomy (GTDB): domain Bacteria; phylum Verrucomicrobiota; class Verrucomicrobiia; order Limisphaerales; family DASXHY01; genus DASXHY01. The sequence continues at coordinate 5,938 of DASSNZ010000272.1, read as the reverse complement.
CGGCATTGAATATCTCGTTCGGACTCAGAACACGGACGGTTCCTGGAGCGAACTGGAAACGACTGGAACAGGTTTTCCAAGAGTTTTTTATCTCAAATACGACATGTACCGAAATACCTGGCCGCTGCTTGCGTTGGCGACTTACAAAAAAATTCTAAACCCTGCCGCTCCCCGCAATGGCGAAGTGAACGGGCATTCTTCCGAATTCAAATCCGCGCTGGCCGCCGCAGCCGTGTCCGGTTCCATTTTAAAATGACTTTTTCAGGTGAGGCGCGCGGCTTTGATTTGAATTGAGCATTTGAAAACCGTTACTTTCTCAGCCAGTGTATAACGTGAAACCGAAACGGATCCGACTCTTCATCAAGCCGTATTGCGGCTGGTGCCACAAAGCCATCAAATGGCTCGACCAACACGGCGTCGAATACGAAACCGTGGACGTGATGTCCGATGAAGCGGCTTACGACGAAATGATCCGGCTCTCCGACCAGGACCTCGCGCCGGTCATTGACGTGGACGGGGAAATTCTCGCGGATTTCGGACCCGATCAACTCGCGAATTTCTGGCAAAAGTTGGAAAAAAAATATGCCCGCGCTTAACCCGCCCGAAACCAATTCGCGCCCGCGCCTTCCCGAATGGCTGCGGCTCAAACTGCCCACTTCGGATACTTTTTCACACACGCGCGCGCTGCTGGACGAATTGAAACTCCACACCGTTTGCGAAAGCGCCAAATGCCCGAACCATTGGGAATGCTGGAGCAAAGGCACCGCGACGTTCATGATCGCCGGCGACCGCTGCACGCGCGCATGTGGATTTTGCGCGGTGAATACTGCCAAACCTTTCGCGCTCGAAGCGGACGAACCGGCGCGCGTGGCCGAAGCGACACGGCGAATGAGATTGCGGCACGTTGTTATCACAGCCGTCGCGCGGGACGATCTGAAGGACGGCGGCGCGGAACATTTTCGCAAAACAATCGAAGCGGTTCGCGCGCTGAATCCGGGAATTGTCATCGAAGTGCTAACGCCCGATTTCAACGACCGCGATGAACAGATTCAAACGGTGCTTTCCGCCGAGCCGGAAATTTTCAACCACAACCTCGAAACCGTGCGTCGCCTCACGCCGGCGGTTCGTTCCCGCGCCACTTACGACCGGTCGTTAAGTGTGTTAGGCAAAGTAAAAGCAAAATCCGGAAAAACGATTTACACCAAATCCGGAATCATGCTCGGCCTCGGCGAGCGCGAGGACGAAATCATCCAGGCGATGAAAGATTTGCGCGCGGCGGGATGTGACATTTTCACGATGGGCCAGTATCTGCAGCCGACGCTTAAACATCTGCCGGTCGTGGAATTTGTGCATCCGGAAAAATTCGCCGCGCTTGGCAATTTGGCGCGCGAAATGGGTTTCACGCACGTCGCGAGCGGGCCGATGGTGCGCAGTTCCTATCACGCCGACGAATTCCATTCACCGTCGCGGATGCAGAAAACCGACGTTGTGGCGGAGCATGTAAAACCCGACTCCGATGACAAATATCGCGAATAAAATCGCGACCGCGGTGGCAATCATTTTCAATGTTCGCGCCTGTTGAAATGCGCGGCGGGTCCGCAGTTTCTCCGCCTCCATGAACATCGCGAGTTCCTTTTCCATCGAAACAATCGTTTGTTCATCTTTCAACGCGAGCGTCAGCCACGCCGCATCAGCATCCGCCCACGCCTCGGGAATTTTTTTCAGAACTTCGTCGTTTGCGGAAACAAATCCGTTTTGCTTCCAGAACGGCGCCTGTTCGCGCGTCCAGAGCCGGACGATTCCATGATTCATCGCCAGCGCCTGGATGCGTTCCAGAAACATCGGACGAACCGCGTCCGTTGCCGAAAAATCCGAAAATGCCTCGCTGTGAATTCGCGCGTAACGTCCGACAATTTGAAATCCCACCGCTCCCACGATTTCGCCGGATGAATCTTCGGCAAGTTGAAATTCGGTGAGGCGTTTTTCCAATTCCGCCACCGGCAGCCGCATGGATTCCCAAATCGGTCGCAGAGCGCCGAGATCATCCAGAGTGGCGCGGCGAACGCGATAATTCAGTCCGGTCATCGGAAGAATGGTAAATGCCGCGCAACGGAGTTCCAGTTAAAATTCGCATTCCAAACAAGCTCGAAAAAACGCGGCCATTTCGTTATTTCTTCGCGAACGACAATTCGCCGTCGCTCGCGGAAACCTGAATATGATCGCCGGGTTTGAAATCTCCAACGAGCAGTTTGGTCGCGAGCGGATCGAGCAATTGATCCTGAATCGCCCGTTTCAAAGGCCGCGCGCCGAACTGTGGATCGTAACCTTCGCGCGCCAGCAATTTCTTCGCGGCGCCGTCCACGTCCAGCGTGAGCTGCTGTTTTGCGAGCCGTTTGCCAAGGCGATCCAACTGAATGTCCACGATATTCGAAAGCTGATCCTCGTTGAGACTGTGGAAAATGATAATGTCATCCACGCGATTCAAAAATTCGGGACGAAAATGCGCTTTCAGTTCCGTGCGAACCAATCGCTCCATTTCGTCGTGTCCTTTGGAACTCAGTTTTCCCGAGCCGTAATATTCCTGGATGATCGGCGAACCGATATTGCTCGTCATGATGATGATCGTGTTCTTGAAATCCACGGTTCTGCCCTGCCCGTCCGTGAGCCGGCCGTCGTCAAGCACCTGCAACAGCACGTTGAAAACATCATGATGCGCTTTTTCGATTTCATCGAACAGCACAACCGAATATGGCCGGCGGCGAACCGCCTCGCTCAACTGTCCGCCTTCCTCGTAACCGACGTAACCCGGAGGCGCACCGATCAATCGCGCAACGGTGTGTTTCTCCATGTATTCGCTCATGTCAATTCGCGTCATGGCGTTTTCATCATCAAAAAGAAATTCCGCAAGCGCGCGCGCCGTTTCAGTTTTTCCGACGCCGGTCGGGCCGAGAAAAATAAACGAGCCAATCGGCCGGTTCGGTTCCTGCAATCCGCTGCGCGAACGCCGCACCGCGTTGGCCACCGCTTCAATCGCCTCATGCTGTCCAATTACGCGCTGCTGCAAACGCTCTTCCATTTTCACGAGTTTCTGCCGCTCGCCTTCGAGCATTCGCGTGACGGGAATTCCCGTCCACGACGCCACGACTTTCGCGATGTCTTCGTCCGTGACTTCCTCGGACAACAAACGGTTGCCGGACGGTTTTTCGCGCAACGCTTTTTCCGCCGCGACAAGTTTGGTCTGCAATTCCGGCAAACGCCCGTATTGAATCTGCGCCGCCAGGTTCAAATCGCCCTGACGCTGCGCGCGTTCCAGGTCAATTTTCGCCTGCTCGATTTGCCCGTTGATAATGCTCGCCGCGTTGATCGCGGCTTTTTCGTTTTGCCATTGCGCTTTGAGTTTCGTGGATTGCTCTTTCAGATTCGCCAGGTCTTTTTCCAGCTTTTTCAAGCGCTCGCGCGAAACTTCGTCCTTCTCCTTTTTCAAAGCGTTCTGCTCGATTTCCAATTGCATGATCTGCCGTTCGAGCTGGTCAATTTCCGTCGGCATGGAATCCAGTTCCATTCGCAGCCGAGACGCCGCCTCGTCCACGAGATCAATTGCTTTGTCCGGCAAAAAACGGTCCGTAATGTAACGTTGGGACAACGTCGCCGCCGCGACGAGCGCCGCGTCCTGAATGCGAACGCCGTGATGCACTTCGTAACGCTCCTTCAATCCGCGCAAAATCGCGATGGTCGCCTCCACGCTCGGCTCGGTCACCATCACCGGCTGAAATCGTCGTTCCAACGCCGGGTCTTTTTCGATGTGCTTGCGATATTCATCCAGCGTCGTCGCGCCGACACAGCGCAATTCGCCGCGCGCCAGTTGCGGTTTCATGATATTCGCCGCGTCGGTCGCGCCTTCCGCCGCGCCCGCGCCGACCAGCGTGTGCAACTCGTCAATGAACAATAAAATTCTTCCCTCGCTCGCGACAATTTCCTTTAAAAATGCCTTCAGCCGATCTTCAAATTCGCCGCGATATTTCGCGCCCGCGATCATCGCGCCGAGATCCATCGCAACCAGCCGTTTGTTCCTGAGCGATTCCGGAACATCGCCGCTCACGATGCGCCGCGCGAGACCTTCGGCAATGGCGGTTTTGCCCACGCCCGGTTCGCCGATCAGAACGGGATTGTTTTTCGTGCGGCGCGTCAGCACCTGCATCACGCGGCGAATTTCCTCGTCGCGCCCGATGACCGGATCAATTTTCCCCTGCCGCGCCAGCGCGGTCAGATCGCGGCCATATTTTTCGAGCGCCTGAAATTTGTCCTCGGGGTTCGGATCGGTAACGCGCTGGTTGCCGCGCAAATCCGCGAGCGCGCGCAAAACAAGATCGCGTTTCAATCCGTGCGTCCGAAAAATATTTTTTAATGCCGCATCGCCCTCGTCAATCAATCCGAGCAACAGATGTTCCGTGCTGATGTAATCGTCCTTGAGTTTCCCGGCTTCGGATTGCGCGGCGTCGAGCGATTTTTTCAAATCGTTGCTCATGAAAACGTCGCTCGCGCTCTGAACTTTGTGACGCCGCGCCAGTTCGCGTTCGAGATCGGGTTTCAGTTTCGAGCCGGGCACGCCGACTTTTTCCAGGAGATCGGGAATCAAGCTGTCCGTCTGGCCGATCATCGCGAGCATCAAATGCTCTCCGTCCATTTGTTGATGCGAATACCCTTGCGCAATGCGTTGAGCCTCCTGCAACGCCTCCTGCGACTTGATCGTCAGCTTGTCCATTTGCATACGCCATCAATTTCAATTCAGTTCGCCCGGCGTCAAGTTTTGCTTGTGCCGTGAATACAAACTTGCGGAATCACTCCGGGGAAAAATTAGACGCGAATTTCACAAATTTTTCATGGATTTGAAATTCATGATAATCCATGGAATTATTCGATCAGATATTAATTCCGCCTGGAAATTATTATTGGACTAAAGTTTTCAAACGAGCTTAATTCTAGCCATGACAACGACAGCAGACGTTAATGAATTTAGCGGAAAGCTGGCTGAACTGGTCGAACAAGTTCAGGCTGGCCAATGAAGTCGGCAAATGGAAGTGAAACGCGGAAATCACCTCGCCATTCCCGTGCTTGTGATTGCTGAATTTCTTCACGTCATCACGGACTCCAAACGGTTCAGTCCGCCACTGACAATGATCGAAGCGTTGGATTGGGTGGAAAACTTCACGGCGAATCCAGCCGTAAGAGCGCTCGAACCAACAATGTCCAGCCTGAACCAGACACTGCTCTGGATGCGCCAATTTAATCTCGGTCGCAAACGCATTCTCGACACAAGCTTGCCGCGATCTTCCACTCCGCCAACGTCCGGCGATTGCTGACTTCCAATCCAGCGGATTTCACGATATTCGGAGTTTTTGAAATCGTCAGGCCAACCGGTTAATCGCAATCTCGATCTTCGAATTATTTTCCGTTGGACCACGTTTGTCCAACCCTCCGCGCCAGAATTCGTCAAAAAGAAAGATAAATTATGACGAATCAACAAATGGAAATCAGCTTCGAAAATGTCCGCGTCTGCCCATCGGTCAATCGCCATCGCCGGAGAATCAGCCGCGCAAACTGGTGGTTCGAGCGGATGCGCAAAGTGGTGGACGGCGCGCGCGTCTGGCAATCCGCGCCGCCGCCGCGCCCGGAACAAATCTGGTTCCCGGAATAAACGGTCTTACCAGCGTTCCATCCGCCACGAATAAAGTTCATTTTCGTAACGGGAATTTCAGGCCATTGCACGCGCCGTTTTCGTGCATTATGGTCTCTTAAGTTTCGGAATTCTCGTTTCGATTTCACCTTTGAGCACAATCTGATTTTATGAAAGCACGAACCATCTACATTACGGAAGCGGACATGAAACGGCTCCAGCCGCTCGTGGAAAATATGAAAAATTCGCGCGACGATCTCCGCT
>DASSNZ010000271.1:0-4012 GCA_035701135.1 Verrucomicrobiia bacterium | reverse complement strand
GAGAACGCGGAGGAATCGCCGTACGTGGCGATGACTTCAAAATTGATTGAAGCGTTTCCAAATCGCGGTGGGAAATTTCAGATCGAGCCGGATGCGAGCAGTGGAAGTTATTTTTGGGCGGTCGGTTTTTTTGCGCCCGGTTCTGTTCACACAGACTGGCAGGAAAAAGACTTCGGCGATTTGGGTGATATGCTGGAACACATGGAAGAAGTGGCAACCGAATCATTTCAGGAAACCGAAAAGCAATTCTTTAAAAACAAACCAAGCGACGCTGCAATTCGAGGATTCAATCAATTAACTAATAAACATTCCACAGTATCAGTTCGCAATTTAGGAGCAGCGTGGCCGGACACGACAATTCCATCGGAATTACAAATTGATGAAGCATTTCGCTTGAAATGGCCAAGCAATGAACTTTCAAGGCTTAATGATCTTGCTGATAGTATCATGACTGCAATTGTTGTGTCGCCGCTTTTGAAACACGGCCCGGTCAAATTCACTGATCTCGGTCGTTTGCGTCTTCAAGAAACCGAGCGCGTCGTCGCGTTGCGGACGGAATTAACCAAGTGCGGCGCGAAAGTGATTGAAGAAGGCGACACGCTGACGGTTTATCCATCGCCGCTTCACGGCGCGGAAATCGAAACCTACAACGATCATCGCATGGCGATGTGCTTTGCGATTCTGGGATTGAAAGTTCCGGGCATCAAAATTAAAAATCCCGCGTGTGTGAAAAAAACGTTTCCGAATTTTTTTCAAAAATTGGCCGCGCCGCCGCCGAAAGGTTTGGGCGCGACTATTTTGGATGCCAAGAATGGAAGAAAATTAACGCCCGAAGAATTGTTTGCTGACTGATTTAGACAGAATTGACAGAATTTTGCAGAATCGAATTTTGTAAATTCAGTTAATCCTGTCTAAAAAGTTTTTGAATTTGAAAAACATTGTCATCGCCATTGACGGCACGAGCGCCAGCGGCAAAAGCACGAACGCGAAACTTGTCGCCAAAGCGCTCGGCTACATTTACGTGGACACCGGCGCAATGTACCGCACGCTCGCGTGGCATTGCCTGAAAAACGGCGTGGATGTTCACGACGAAAAAGCCGTGGCCGACGCGTGCCGGCGATGGAAAACTTCGCTCGAATGCAAGGACGGCCACGTGCATTTGCTGGTTGAAAATTATTTTCCCGAAAAGGAAATTCGCACCGCGGAAACCAGCGCCGCCGTTCCGCACGTCGCGGCGGTTCCGAAAGTGCGCGCCTGGATGAAGAAAACGCAGCGCGATTGCATTCAATTCGGCAATCTCGTGATGGAAGGCCGCGACATCGGCACAAATGTTTTTCCCGAAACGGATTTTAAATATTACCTCGACGCGCGACTCGAGGAACGCTCGCGTCGCCGCGCCGCCGAGGGTGTGCAGGAAAATCTGGCCGCGCGCGATTTGCGCGACAGCCAGCGCGCCGCCGCGCCGTTGATGGTCGCGCTCGGCGCGCGCGTCATCAACAATTCCGAAATGACCGCGGAACAGACGAGCGCGATGATTCTTGATGACATTCGCCAGCGGCTTGGCGCGAGGTGAATTGTGCCGGAAAATCCGAAGCGCGAAATCCAAATGCCGAAAGAAATCCGAATATCGAAATCATTTCCTGGACGAAGCCGGATCCTCGGAATTCCGGGCTTCGGAATTCTTCCGGATTTGGTGTTAGGATTTCGGATTTCGAAACCATGAATTTCATTTACTTTCTCGGCTGGTGTTTTTTCCGTTTGATTTACGCCACATATTTTCGATGGCGCGTTTACAATTCCGAACGCGTTCCGCTGGAAGGCGCGGTGATTCTTGCTTCCAATCACGCCAGTTTTCTCGATCCGCCGCTCGTCGGTTCGGGAGTCAAACGCGGCATCAATTATCTCGCGCGCGACACGCTGTTTCGTTTTCCAGGAATCGGCTGGTTGTTGCGTAAATGGAATTCCGTTCCCGTGGATCGCGAAGGCGGCGGCGCGGCGGGATTGAAAGCCATTCTCGACCGGCTGCTCGCCGGCGGCGCGATTATTTTATTTCCCGAAGGAACGCGGACAAAAGACGGCAGGCTGCAACCGGCGCGCTCGGGCGTCGGGCTGACGGTGATCAAATCAAATGCGGTCGTGATTCCCGTTCGCGTGTTCGGAACGTTCGAAGCATTCGGGCGACACATGAAAATTCCGAAACCGCATCGCGTCGCGGTGAAATACGGGCGTCCGATGGATTTCGCAAAACTCCGCGCCGAAGCAAAAATTTGTTCCAAAGCACGCCTGAAAATAATTTATCAGGAAGTCGCCGATGAAATCATGGCCGCGATTTCAAAACTCGAACCGTGTGAAGATCGGGAAACGTTTCCGCCGGAAAATCAATAGCGCGTTTTCTCGCGGCTGACTCCGAATTTCAAAGTTGCGGGCCGAGAAAATAAAATCATCCGCCGTATTTTGATATTGCCCCGGAACGCGGCTCTTTGACCCGCAGCAACTTCGATTTTCGGAATATTCAACGCGTCTCGATTTTAATCCGCTGCGGCTCACAGACCCGCGCTCCGACCGGGAACGCTTTTTCGCGTGCCATTAAAAGTGACAGCCGCGACTACTCTTTGTTTCTTCCGAAAATTTTTGAAAAAATGGAACGCCTGCTTTTCGCCAGCGGATTCCAGTGGTCAGTTCCACCTAACACATTGCTGACCGTGATTTTCGCGGCCTGCCTCTTCGTCAGTTGTTTGATCCAGGGCGCGCGCGATTTCGGATTCGCGCCGGGGCCGCTGTTGTTGAATTCGGCGTAGCGCGCGGTTTTTTCCGCTTCCGGTTTTCTCCAGTTGTTCCATCCTTCGGGACGAACGACATCGGACATTTTCGTGTTCATGAAAATCGTGCTCGCGTAAATCCGCCACGGGCGGCCAAGGAACGTTTTCACGCCGGGTTCGCCAGTGATCTGACAGTGATCAAACACGAAGCCGAATGCCTGCGTTTCCGGCGTTGAAGCGGCGGTGATGTAGCCGTTTTTCAGACAATGAATCCGGCAGTTTTCAAAAAACGCCGTCGCGCCGCCAAAAATAAAATCCACGTGGCCGGCGATGTAACAGTTTTCAAAATATTGACGCCCGCGATTCAGAAACATCGTGTCCTGCCAGCCAAGAAAACGGCAGTTGCGGAACACGCAACGGTCGCCGTTCACGGCGATTGCAAGCGCCTGGCCGACGGCTCCGGCGGAATTCTCGAAGGTGACGTTTTCCGCGGTAAAATCCTCCGCGTCAATCGTGGTTGAAGGCGTTCTGAAAGTTCCAAGCTTGCCGCCGCCGGGCGCGGGCAGATTCGCGGAAAGATCAAACGTGAGCACGGTTTTTTCGGGATCTTCGCCGATGAGATGGAAAAATCGCTTTTCGCGCTGAACGTAAATCCGTTCCTTGTACGTGCCCGGTTTGATGTGAATTAAAACCCGGTTCGTGGAAAATCCCATGGGAACGGACATGATCGCGGCCTGCACGGAATGGAACGGCGCGCTGCCATCCTGCGCGACATAGAGGTTGGTATCCGCGCGAAGAAAATTCGCGCCGCCGAGAAAAAGAAAAAAGGCGGCGGTAAAAATTTGCGTGCGATTGGGAAACAGGATTCGAATGTTCATGTTCAGCGAATTTGAGATTACGCTCCACTGTATCAAAACGGAATGGCGAGCGCTTCCGAGATTCTGCAAATCGCGTTGAAAATTGCGCCGCGATTTCTCGAGCGCTCCCGCTTCGCGTCGAGGAAAATCTTGCGACGCAAAATCGAAGAAACGCACGCGCCAAAAAATTCGTTCGTTGCCGGAAATCAGAGAATAATTGATCGCCTGCTGATTTTTCAGCGCATTTGCGCCGTCGCAGTTCAGCTATTTCACAAACATCAGCTTCGTCGTGGTCGCTTTTTCGTCCCAGCCGCGCGTCGGACTGGCCGTTACCGAACTGATGTCTTTGATCGAAATCTGGCGGCCGCGCGTTTTCGGGCCTTTAACTTCGATTTC
>DASSNZ010000270.1:0-13205 GCA_035701135.1 Verrucomicrobiia bacterium | reverse complement strand
ATTTCGACGTGAAGCGATCCGTCCGCCGTGGCTGTTGATGATTTTAATGCCGATGGAAAACAGGACATTGCGGTCGCGAATTACAACAGTGGAACGGTCAGTATTTTGCTCGGCGACGGCAACGCCGGATTTCAATCGGCGGGAAATCTGACGGGATTTCAAATTCCTTACGACCTGATCACCACCGATTTGAATCACGACAATAAACCGGATCTGGTGGTCGCAAATGTAAATAGCGGAAAAATTTCCGTTCTCTCAGGCAACGGCGACGGGTCCTTTGTCGTTGTCACAAATATTTCAACCGGAAATTCTCCAGAGGGAATCGCGGCTGGAGATTTGAACAATGACAATCAAACAGACCTGGTGGTTGCCAATTCCGGCAACGCGACGGCGACCGTTCTGCTTGGCGACGGCACGGGAATGTTTGAAATGGCGACGAACCTGCAAACCGGAAAAACGCCGGCCTACGTTGCCATTGCGGACGTGACGGGCGACGGCGTGCCGGACATTGTCACGCTTCTGACCGGCGATAATTCGATCAGCATTTTTCAGGGCAACGGAGACGGAACTTTTCGGACGCCGAGAACCTTTCTTGATAACACAACTCAGGCGCACACTTTTGCATTGGCGGATGTGAATGGGGATGGTTTCAAGGATGTCATTGTTCCGGGTTACGGCAATAACACATTTAACGTTTTATTAAACGACGGCTCGGGCGGATTCACAAATCTTTATGCGTATAATCCAAGCGGTTCTCAATATCCGATTGCCGTGGCAGTTGGAGATTTTGATGGCGATGGCCGGACCGATCTGGCGTTCGGTAATTATTACGGCAACAGCGTCACCGTGTGGACGGGAAATCCGGTTTTGACTTTATCGGAAAATCCGCCCGGCAGCGGATTGCGCACTGTGCTGGGACGCGGAATGCGCTCGGATGCGAGTGATGTGGATTACTGGCGTTTTTCCGGAAAGGCAGGCGATCATGTCATCGTCGCGGTGGATGTTCCCGGAAATCCAAGTTCCAGCCAGTTGTACTTTCAGGTTATGGAACCCGATGGCGTTGTGTTGACGTCGTTTTATGCGGATTCCACGGGCTGGGGTCAAAGCGGAATCATTACATTGCCTTCAACCGAAACGTACCTTGTTCGCGTTGCCAGGAATAATGATTTCCAGGGTGAATATCAGTTGCGCGTCACGCTGGCGACTGCACCGTTGCAACTGGAAACCGAAGGCAATGGTTCGCCTGGAACGGCGGACAAACCGTCGCTGGTGTTGAGCAACGGAATTGTTCAAGGCGCTCTGGCGGGTTATCTCAGCGTGGGCGACACGAGCGATTACTACAATCTCGGAAATCTGCCGGGCGGCGCAAACATCAATCTCGGCGTAAAAGAACCCGAGGGCAGCGGGCTTGGAGAAATTCTCTGGATTTACAACAGCGGCAATATCCTTCTGACCAACAGCGCGGCGGGCGTTACCAATTTCAATTTCACCATTCCACCGGGCCAGGACGATGTTTATTACGTGCGCGTGACCGGATCGTCCTCGGGTTTCAGCGGCAGTTCGGACACGGCGCTGCATTTTTCCGGCGGCAACGACCATGTGGATCTCGGCGATTGGTTTGATTACCAGACCTTCACTTTATCCATGTGGGTGAATCCGGGATCATCTCAAAACAGTGATGCGGATATTCTGGATAACAATCACCACACGGGAATCAGTTGGGTCATCGAGCAAAATGGAAACAATGTAAACCAATATGCCTGGTTGCCGCAGGACAATGGCGACGGCGTGCCGTTCAGCCTCGACGCGAATACCTGGCAGAACCTGACCATCACACGAGACAGCACGAATATCAGCCGGGTTTACCTGAACGGAGTTCTCGTCGGTTCCAATGCCGCGCCGGGACAAATCAACTATAACGGTTCTCAATTTCTGAGCATCGCGCGATGGGTTGGCGGCAGCTCTCGCGGATGGAACGGAACCATGGACGATCTTCGAATCTGGAACCGCGCTTTGTCCCAGCCCGAAATCGTGGCGAACATGAACGCCGGTCTTTCCGGCAACGAGCCAAATGTCATCGGCGATTGGCCGTTCAACGAAGGCGCGGGAACGAATGCTTACGATTTCAGTCCATCCAATCATATTGGTTTTCTGGTGAACAATCCGGCCTGGACGTTTCTTGCCGGAACCAACGCTTTGCCTCAAGGATTGAACTCGCAATACATTCTTTCCATCGCCCTGAGCAACGCGGTTTCGCCCGAAATTACCGGCGTCAGTCTTCCAACCAACGGCGCGACTTCCGCGGACATTATCAGTTCCTTCTCCGTGGATTTCAGCGAAGACATGGACGCGCGATTCAGCACGTTGTCGCGAAATGTTTATGCTCATGACGGAAATTCCTATCTGCTGACCGACAATTCGATTTCATGGCCGGACGCGCAGGCCGCCGCCGAATCGGTTGGCGGAAATCTTGTCGCGATTGGTTCGTCCGCCGAAAACGATTGGTTGAATCAGACGTTCAGCGGGTTTGGCGAACTCTGGATCGGATTAAACATGCGTTCGACCAACGGAACCTGGACGTGGCCGGACGGAGAATCCTTTGCGTTCAGCAATTGGACGGGCGGAGCGCCGAACAATGGCGCGGGTGATGAAACCGCCGTCAAAATGCGGACCGACGGCGCATGGGATGATGACGTGGCGTGGAACACCCGGCCTGGAATTATCGAAATAAACGGCGGTGCCGATTCCGACAACGATGGATGGGTGGATTCTTTGGATCCGTATCCTGACGATCCGATGAATGCTTTTGATTTGCGGGCCGCGGGCACGGACGGAATTTTCGATACTCCGGACGATGTGGTTTATCGGGTTTACACCACGGGTTATACTGATGGTTTGTCCGCCGCGTTTTCAATCGCCGATGGACCGTTGGAACCGGGAAATTATCGTTTTAAAATCACGACGTCGCTCAAGGATCGTTTCGGAAATCCACTGATTGCTCCGTTCGTTCGAACGTTCACTATCGAGCCGATCGGCGGTTTCATTACGGAAAATCGGCGGGACGCATCGGGAACTTCCACCACGTCGTTGAGCCTGAACTTTTCCAATCAATTGGACGGTTCCTTCAACGCAAGTTCGAGCGTGGGCGGACTATCGAATCCATACTCCATCGCACAAGGCTATTTCAACAGCGACACCAATCTGGACATCGTCACGGCCAACTGGAGTGCCGGCGGCATTACGGTTTTGACCAACGACGGCCACGCGGCGTTTTCGGTTTCCACAAATATCCCGACCGGCAACAATCCCATTTTTGTTCTGGCAGCCAATCTGAACGGCGACGCGCATCCCGACCTCGCGGTCGCAAATTACAATTCCGGCACGGTCAGCATTCTGTCAGGCGATGGCGAAGGCGGATTTACTTTGACGACGAATATTCCGGGATTTTCCACGCCGGAAAATCTCGCCGCCGGAGATTTTAATCATGATGGAAAAATGGACCTCGTCGTGCCCAGCTACAACGGCGGGCGCATCACGGTTTTGTTTGGAACGGGCGATGGAAATTTCACAAATCCGGTGAACTACACCGTGGGTTCGCAGCCGCAAACCGTAGCTGTCGGAAATCTGGATTCGGACAACAATCCCGATCTCGTTGTCGCAAATTACAATAGTTCGTCGCTGACGGTTTTGATGGGCGGAACGGACGGCGCATTTACGGTAACGACGAATTATTCGACCATGAGTCATCCGCACTCCGTTGCATTGGGAGATGTCACGGGCGACGGCCGGTCGGATGCGGTTGTCGTGAATAACAGCGGCTACCTTTCCGTATTGCCCGGAAACGGCGACGGCACATTCCAGGCGCGAACCGACTATAACATTGGCAGTGGCGATACTTACAACGTCGTGCTTTCGGACATAAATCTGGATGGCGCGTTGGATGCATTGGTTCCGGCTTATGGCGCCGACCGGCTCATTACTCTTGTGAACGACGGCGCGGGCGCTTTTGGCGGATCGAGCAGCTATACCAGTCCGGGATCGAATCCAATTGCGCTGGTGACTGACGATTTTAATCATGACGGCATTCCGGACATTGTCACCGCCAATTACTATGGCAACAACATCACCGTGCTTTTGGGCAATAACACGCAGGGAGTGGCATTCGATCCGGCTGGAACCGGCCTTCGCATCGTTGCCGCGCGCGGCAATCTGGCGGACAGCAGCGACCTGGATTATTGGACGTTCAGCGCGGAAGCCGGAGACAGGGTTGCGATTGCGGCTGAAACCGTGGGCAGTCCCGCAGGCTCGCAGTTGCGCTATTTTATTTATCGTCCGGATGGTTCGCAGTGGACGGATTTTTATTCCGATAACAATGGACGCGGCCAGATCAATTTGACGATTGCGGCTCCCGGCACTTACAAAATTCGTGTTCAGCCGGCGAACCAATATTATGGAGAATATCGCCTTCGTGTGACGCTGGCGCGTCCGCCGGTTCAACTGGAATCAGAAAATAACGATAGTATTGGCAACGCCGACGTTCCCGCATTGTCCATTGCGGCGGGTGTCCAGACCGCAACCGTCCTCGGTTATGTTGGCAATTACGATAACTCCGGCGATTTCTTCAAGCTGGGAAATCTCGCTGCTGGAACCATAGTGAATCTGGGTTTCACGCACCCTGCGAACAGTGGTTTGATGGACGGATTGGCCATTTACAATTCCGCGGGTGTGCTGATGAGCAATTCGGTGGCGGGCGCGACGAATCTGATTTGGACAGTGCCGACCGGCGCGGACGGATTATATTATGCACGTTTGTCGGATGTTGGAGCAGTTCCGGCGCAAACGTTCGGCGGGCAAAATGGTTTCGCGTTGCGGTTCGACAGCGGCTCATGGATTTCATTTACCAACGGCGTGATTCCAACTTCCGGCGATTTCACGGTTGAAGCATGGGCGTATGCCGGAAGCTGGAAGGCTGACAATGCTTATCATGAAATTCTTTCGCAGGGCAGCGGCGGCAACGCTTTTTATCTTGGTATCACGCCTGGCAATCGTATTCGGTCCGGCGACGGATGGGGCGATACGGGCGTGCCGTTCCCGTTCGATGGCTGGCATCATTTCGCGATTGTAAAGAGCAGCACGAATACCCTGCTTTACATTGACGGAATGCTCGTGGCGAGCAGAGGCTCCGCGATTCCGAATCCGCACGCAACGGACAATTTCCGCATCAGCCGGCAATATTCAACCTATGGCGAATCCTGGCCGGGCGACATTGATGAAGTCCGCGTCTGGAACGTGGCGCGCACGCCGGAGGAAATTCAGTTGAACCTGACAAATCGCCTGACGGGTTCCGAACCGGGTCTGGTTGGTTACTGGCGTTTTGACGAAGGCACGGGAAACATCGTTTCCGACGCAAGCGCAGTCGGGAATACCGGCGATTTCCAGGGTACGCCGGTCTGGGTGAGTTCGACGGTCGCACCCGGATTGCCATCCAGTATTTTGTCGCAATATTTGTTGAACATTCATCTCTCCGGTGCGAATCCGCCGTCGGTTCTTTCAACCACATTGCCGGAGGAAAATATTACGACTTCAAATATTTTGGATCGGTTCACGGTGACTTTCTCGCAAGACATGGATCCGCTGACCGTCAGCAATTCTGCAAATTATGAACTCCGTTGCGCGGGCGCGGACAATATTTTCAACACTGCCGACGACCAGCTTTACACCGTGTCCAACTCGCCGACGTACAATTCGGGAACCAGCGCGTCGTATCTTGTTTCCGATGGTCCGCTGCAGCCGGGACTTTTCCGGTTTGTCGTCAGCACAAATCTTGCGGACCGCACATTGAATCCAATGGCCACGAATTTCGTCCGCCACTTTGCCGTGGCCAACGTTTCGGGCTTTATTCTTGAAAGCCGCACGAACGATGTTTCCGGCGACGCTTTGTTGTTAGGATCCAATTTGAATTCGCCGGATGGTTCGTTCCTGTCCGGAAATAAAATTTCCGTCGGAAGCAATCCTTACTTTGCGGATGTCGGGCGATTGAACGCGGACACGAATCTCGATCTGGTCGTGGCAAATTATGGCAGCGGGACCGTTTCCATTCTGCTCGGAGACGGGCAGGGCGGGTTACTGATGCTTACGAATTACCCGATCGGAAGCGGAGCGATTTCGCCGGTTTTAGGTTTGTTCAATAATGACACGAACCTCGATCTCGCGGTTGCAAATTACAACAACAACACAATCTCGGTGTTCATGGGAAATGGCGACGGAACATTCCAGCCGCCGGAAAATTATCCTGTCGGTTCAGAGCCGCATTTCGTCGCAACGGGAGATTTCAACAAGGACGGCAATCTCGATCTTGTCACGCCCAACTACAACTCGGGTTCCGTCAGTATTTTGTTAGGCAATGGCGATGGCAGTTTCCAATCCGCGGTGGCTTACAACGCCGGCGCCGCGCCAATCATGGTTGCGGTGGCGGACGTCAATTCGGATGGAATTCTCGATTTGCTGACGGCGAACCAGAATGGCGACAACGTCAGTTTGTTGTTAGGCAACGGCGACGGAACATTCGCGTCTCCGATTGGCATCGCGGCGGGGCATCAGCCAAAAGCTCTCGCGCTCGCGAAATTAAACGACGACACCAACCTGGATCTCATCGTGCTGAACGCGGGCGACAACACGATGAGCATCATGTCAGGCAATGGCGACGGCTCGTTCCAGCCCCGAGTCAATCTGAATGGAGGCATTTCGGACGGTTACCAGATTGCCACCGGAGATTTCAACGGCGACGGTGAAATGGATTTCGCGGTTTCGGGTTACAACAACGGCGTGGTTTCGATTTTCCTGAATCAGGGCGGCGGAAGCTTTGGGCCAAAGGTTTCTTATGGCCTCGGTTACAGCGTGGTTGGCCTGACATCTGGAGATTTCAACAATGACGGACGCCTGGATCTCGTGGCGTGCGATTACAACGGCGCCGGAGTCACGATTCTTCCCGGAAATTCCGCGAAGACAATGCCGGTTGATCCGCCGTTGAACGGCTTTGGCATGATTGCCGGTCGAGGAAATATTTTTGACAACGCGGACGTGGATTATTGGACATTTGGCGGGCAGGCGGGAGACCGATTGTTACTCGATTCGGACAATCTGGTGGACGAGGCCAGCACAGGACTGCGTTATCGGGTTTACAATCCGGACGGCTCGGAGTTGGGAAATTTTGCGGGTTATACGGGAAGCGGCGAACTGACCGCGGTGCTGCCGTCCACGGGAACCTACATTTTGCGGGTGGAACATTACTATGATTATTATGGCGAATATCGTTTTCGTCTGACACTTGCGCCGCCGCCGGTCCAGCTTGAGTCGGAAAACAACGACAGTATTGGCAACGCAGACGCGCCCGCCCTGACCGCAAGCGCCGGACATCAAACGACTTCAATGCTGGGCGCGATCAATGATGACGATACATCCGGCGACTTTATCAAACTCGGCAATCTTGCGGCGAGCGCGGTAATTCATCTGAATTATGCCCGGCCAAACAGCAGTCCGCTCGTGGCCCAACTCAGCATTTACAATTCTTCCGGAGTGCTGCTGACCAACGGGCCGGCGGGACAGACGAACGTGGATTTCGCCGTGCCATCGGCGGGCGCTTACTACGCGCGAATTACAGCGGCGAACAGTTCGGCGGGATTATTTTCCGTGTATGTGTTGAACGTGGATATCGCCGA
This sequence comes from Verrucomicrobiia bacterium, assembly GCA_035701135.1. GTDB lineage: Bacteria > Verrucomicrobiota > Verrucomicrobiia > Limisphaerales > DASXHY01 > DASXHY01. Next base: position 5,487 of record DASSNZ010000270.1, on the reverse strand, counting down.
CGCCGCCGGACCGATCATTACGTCTTTGAATCTGCCGTCCGATGGTTCGACAAACACGGGCATTCTCGACCGGTTCACGCTTGGCTTTGACAAGGATCTGGACGTCTCCGTCAACGCATTAAACCGCTCCATCCAGATTTACGGCGGACACGCTTATACGCTCACGGATTCCGGCATGAAGTGGTATGACGCCGAAACTCAGGCGCGCGAATCGGGCGGACATCTGGTCGCGATAAACGATCTTTTGGAAAACGCGTTTGTGAATGCCAACTTCAGCGGTTCCGGAAACGTGTGGTTGGGATTGTCGGACGAGGCGCAACACGACACTTATGTTTGGAGTGGCGGCGATCCGCTGATTTACACGAATTGGGCGAGCGGCCAGCCGAATAACAGTTCCAGCAGGGATTATGTCGCAATGCAAAGCGATGGAAAATGGACGGATGTCGCGGCGTCCGCCAATTATCGCGGCGTTATTGAAGTCAGCGGAACCGATAGTGACGCCGACGGAATTCCAGACTCGCTTGATCCTTATCCTTATGATCCGCTGAATGTGTTTGATTTGCGCGCTGCTGGTCCGGATGGATTGTTCGATACATCGGACGATCAGATTTATCATTTGGTTCGCGGAAATTACAGCAGCGGTTTGTCGTTGGATTTCTCGGTGACAGACGGTCCGTTGCAGCCTGGAAATTACCGCTTCACTGTCACGGGTTCTCTGAGCGACCGTTTTGGAAATGGATTGGCCGCGCCGTTCACGCGTTACTTCACCGTCGCAGATGTTCCAGGATATGTTTTTGCGGGACGAACCAATGACACGACGGCGACCGCCACGCCATTGCCGCTGATCGAGGATCCAGCCGGAATGAAAAGCGCGGCCGGGCGCGGCAAATTATTTGATGGAAACGATGTGGATTATTGGAGCTTTGCCGGAACCAATGGCGAGATTCTCCGGATCAGCGTTGAAATTCCGGGCCATCCGGTCGGCTCCCCATTGCGTTATGAAGTGTTCCAGCCGAACGGAACAAAAATCGCGGACCTGATTCCGGATTACAGCACCAGCATCGGCCAGTCAACGCCGGTTGTTCTGACGACTAATGGGAATTTCATTCTCCGCGTTTCGCCTTACTACGGTTATTACAATGAATATCGTTTCCGCGTTACGATGATTGATCCGCCATTGCAGATCGAATCCGAGGGCAACGACACTATCGGCGACGCCTCGCCAATCAGTTATGCGACGAACGGAACCCATCGATCCGCGACAGTTGCGGGATATGTGCGCACGCCGACCGATCTCGACTACATCAATCTTGGCGTCGTCAGCAATGGCTACAGCATCTTCCTCAACGCGCGCGAGCCGTCCAGCAGCGCGCTTCAACCGGTCGTCAGCGTTTACAATTCCGCCAACGAATATCAGACCGAAGCGCCGGGCGGACGCTCGGACGACGGAGTTGCCGAAGTGCGCGTCACGCAAACGGACAACTACTACGCGCTGATTCGCGGGGCGGGCGGAATCGGAGATTTGAACAGCCAGTATGTTCTCGATATTGAAACCGTTCCGACCGGCGACGTGTCGTTCCCGAATCTGCAGGTGACTTCCCTCACGCCTCCTTCGGGTGGCGGCATTCAGAGCGGACAGGACATCAACTATTCCTTTACGGTGCAAAACGTCGGTTCGCTCGCCACGCCGGGCGCGGATTGGAGCGACCGCGCCGTTCTTTCCACGGACACCATTCTTGGAAATGGCGATGACATTCCACTCGGATTTTTCCCGCACACCGGCGCGCTCAATTCCGGTGACAGTTATGCCGTGACGAAAACATTTACGCTGCCTCAAGGAATCAGTGGCGATTATTATTTGATCGTTTCCGCCGACGCGGGAAATGCGGTGAATGAATTCCTTTTCGAAGGCGACAACACAACCGTGTCCGCCTCGACGTTCCATATCAATCTCGCGCCTTATCCTGATCTTCGCGTTGAGAACCTGAACGTTTCCGGTCCGGACGCGAACAACGTGTTTACAATCACCTGGGACACGGCAAATCGCGGCAATTCCGTCGCGCCGGCTGGATTCTATGAGCGATTCGTGGTTCGCAACCTGAGCAGCGGCGCATTGCTGGCGAATGTTGAGCAACCCGTTTCCACGAGCCTTGCTCCGAATGCCACCACGCCGCATTCGATGACCGTGACGACTTCGAGCGCGGCGAATTATCAGGTTCAGGTCACTACCGATTCGCGCGATAATATTTTTGAATTTGACGCCACGAGCCACGCTTCCGCCGAGGCAAACAATGTCGCGGCAACAGGATTTTCAATCACGGCATATTATTCCGTCACGACACAAAGCAGCCCGACCGACGCAGGATCGCTCGCCGGTGCCGGCAATTATTCGTCCGGCTCGGCGGTCACTGTCACGGCGACGCCGATCACCAATACGCTTCCGTACGAATTCGTGAACTGGACGGAAGGCGGCGCGTTCCAGAGCGCGAGCAGCAATTATACGTTTATCATTTCACGTGACCGCGCGCTCACGGCAAATTTCACGCTGCCGAGCTATCAGATTTCCGCGTCGAATAATCCGCCGTCCGCCGGAACGGTAAGCGGGCAGGGGACTTATTTTTACGGCACGACCAATGTGCTGACCGCAAACGCCGGCTTTGGCTACCATTTCACAAACTGGACGGAAAACGGATCGGTGATTGCGAATACAATTTCACTGACGAATATCGTCAGGAGCAATCGTGTCTTCACGGCGAATTATGTGGAGGCCAATACGCTTCACGTCGTCACGACCGCGACTTCTCCCACCAATATCGCCACAGTGCTCGGTTCGGGCAGTTACGGAAACGGCCAGACCACGACGATTTCCGCGCCACGCTCGATCACGAATGCGCCTGACATTTATAATTTCCGCGAGTTCCGCGTGAACGGAGCGTTCGCCGGCAACGAAGCTTCTTTTGATAAAACATTCTCCACGCTCGATGCGACCAATCTCCAATACGTCGCGTTCTATGACGCGACCAGCATTTTGCCTGTTGTGACTCAGGCCACGCCGGGATTTACGAACTCGGTGCTCGGCGGGTTTACCATCGTGACCAATCCGGTTCCGGCAACAACAAATTATCAAATCACCATTCGATTTGACCGAACGATGAATACGAATGTTGAGCCGCAAATCATTATCACGAACAACGGCGCGCTCTTGCAGCCCGTTGTGCCGGGCGGCGGAACATGGTTTTCGGGCATCGTGTTGAACGATTCTTACCGGACGCCGTTCATTACTTTCAGCAACGGCATGGACGGCGCGGCAATGGTCAGGGTTTCCGGCGCGACCGATCCGAACGGCGCGCAAATGGCAGCAACAAATATCGCCGCGCTCCGCATTGACGTGACGCCTCCGGCGAATCCGACGATTTCACTGACGGCATCGAACAATTCTTCCGCGCAAGTGAGTTGGTCCGGCTATTCGCCGCCGTCTGACATTGGCAGTTTCCGCGTTTATCTTCAGACGACAAATTTCGGCTCGGTTGCGGGTTTGGCACCGGTATCTTCGCTCAACAGCGGCGCGCGATCATTCAATTTCGCGGGGCTGACGCTGGACCAACCTTATTACGCCGCGGTCGTCGCGGTGGATTCGGCGGGGAACAGTTCGCCGGTTGTGACGCCGTTGCAATTCACATTGGCGAGCGCCGTTCCGCCGCCGGTCGTAATTCAGATTTCCCCTGACGGCGCGTCATCCGCCCTGATTTCCTGGAGCGATTATGATTCGAGCAGGTTGTTAGGCTTTGCCGGGTTCCGACTTTATTTTGAAACGAGCGATTTCAACTCCGTTTCAAGTCTGGCTCCGAAACAGACATTCGATGCGAGTGTGAAAACGGTTCGCGTGGACAATCTTGACAGGACAAAGACGTATTACTTCGCCGTGGTTGGATACAATGGAAACAATGTGTTCAATCCCAATGTGACAACCGCGAGATGGTCTGACCCCTACGCGGGAATCATCAGCACCAACACAACCATCGGCGGCGAAGGCGGGGAAATTGTGGACGTTCTGCAAAACCTGATTGTCAGCAATGCGACGTTGACCATCGCGCCGGGAACAATCTTGCGATTCGCGCCCGGAACGGGATTGGTCGTCAAAAACGGCGCGCTGAATGCCAACGGCACACCGCTGGATCCGATTGTCTTTACATCGGCGAACGACCAATCCGGAATGGTTCCCGCCGCGGGTGATTGGGATGGCGTGACGCTCGCCGCGGGAGCGGACGCATCGGTGTTGCGAAATGTTTTTGTCGAATACGGCGCTGGGCTGGCGATCAGCAATTGCGCGCCCACAGTGGACGCATTCTCCGCGCTTTACAATAAATCCGCCGGACTCGATCTCCAGAACGGCGCGGCGCTTATCACATCGGATGCGTTGCTGGCAGTGAATGACATCGGCGCGCAACAGACGGGCTCCGGCCTGCTCGCAATTCATCATTCCGTCATCAAGAACAACGGCACAAATGCATTAGCGGGCGGGGCGTTGATGATGAACGCGACAAACAATTGGTGGGGCGCGGCGGATGAAACATCCATTGTTTCGTTGTTGCGCGGGCCGGTGGATTATTCCGCATTCCTGACCGGCGAACCTTTGCTCACTCCCGCTCTGGGCGTTTTGAACAACGCCATTCAAGTCGGAAGTTCATCGGTAAATCTGCGGCTCGCGTGCCGCACGGCGGACATGATGCGGCTCAGCGAGGATTCCACTTTCAACGGCGTGTTTTTCTCGCCGTTCACGAACAACGCGAATTTTGTTTTGAGCCAGGGCGGTGGAGTTAAAACCATTTTCGCTCAGTTTCGCGGCATCACCGGCGAGACCAGCGCGCCGGTTTCCGTGTCGGTTAACTACATTACTTCCGGCCCAACGATTACGACATTCAATCTGAACGAAGGCGAGTTGCTGTCGCGTCCGATTCAGGTCGTTGCCGGCGCAAACGCGCCTTTGGGAATGGCTGAAATGGAATTCTACGTGGACGGCGTCGGTCAGGGGACGAACTCGGGCGGAAATCTTTCGCAACGTTTTGATGTCAGGAATTTCAGCGCTGGAATTCATCGCGTGAAAATTTTGGCGCGCGATAACAGCGGGAATTTCTCGACGCGCGAAATCAATGTCACCATTTCGCCGACACCGCCGCCGACTCCTGCGATTACAACGCCGGCGATGGATGTTGTGGTAAGCAGCGGCGGAATTTTGATTTCCGGAATGGCGGAGCCGTTTATCGAAGTGCAATTGTTCCGTTCCGGAGTTCTTGCGGGCGTGACCAATGCCGCAGCCAATGGAACTTTCAATTTCGCAAACGTTGCGTTGAGTGAAGGCGCAAACCAATTCAGCGCTGTGGCCGTTGATGCGCTGGGCAGCGCCAGTTCGCCCGTGCGAACCGTGAGTCTGGACACGACTCCACCCGCGCAACTGGTGCTGAATCCGCCGACGTACACGCCAGGATC
>DASSNZ010000269.1:0-3201 GCA_035701135.1 Verrucomicrobiia bacterium | reverse complement strand
CATTGTCACCGGCTTTTTCCGGTGTCTTTTTCCCATGAGTCAACGACCTCTTTCGACCCCTCAGCCAAAAACCTCCCCGGTGTCTTTTAATTTGATGCAACGCGCCGTGCCGCTTCGGACAAATGGAGAATTGATTTATCGAATTCTCCATCATCCATCGTCCGTTATCCATTTTTCGCGCCGCGCACTTTCAACGTGATTTCCGCGACGCGTTTTCCCAGCGCTTCCGCGAGCGCGAGATCTTCTTTTGCGGGCTGCAATTCACCTCTGCCGCCGGCAAGAGCGGATGCGCCGTAAGGCGAACTGCCGCGTCCTTCCGTATGAATCATTCCGGGCAAAGAATAAGGCAAACCCACAATAATCATTCCCAGATGAATCAGCGGAACCATCATTGTGAGCAGCGTGGTTTCCTGGCCGCCGTGAGTCGAGGCGGTTGAAGTGAAAACGCCCGCCGGTTTTCCTTCCATTTCACCTTTCACCCAAAGTCCCGCCGTGCTGTCTATGAGAAATTTCATTTGCGCGGTCATATTGCCGTAACGCGTCGGCGAGCCAAAAAGCACTCCGTCCGCCTCCCGCAAATCGTCCATGGTGCAAACCGGAATGTCTTTTTGCTCAGCGCGCAATTTGTTGGCGTGCTCGCTTCCGGCGGTGGATTTCAAAACGGAATCGAATTCCTCGACGCGGCGCATCACCAGTTCGACGCCTGAAACCGAACTGACGCCGCGCCCGGCCGCCTGGGCGAGTTGAAATGTGTGGCCGTAAAGCGAATAATACACGACAAGAACCTTCATAATTTTTTCCTTCCGAACTTTTTGCGTTTCAGTTTTGAACCCGGCGCGGCAAATCCGTTGCGTTGCCGGCATTTGAATTTCAGCAAAGTAGATGCAGCCGCCCGAACCGTCAAATGGAGGAGCCATTTTCCCGAACGCCAAAGCGCCCGGTGAAACCGGCGTAAAACACCTTATTGCGCGCGAACGGATTTTGCGCACGTTTTCTCATGCCTGCAAAATCCAAAAAACAGCAAATGGCCGCCGGAGCGGCGTTGTCCGCCAAACGCGGAAAGAAAAGCAAAAGCTCGCTCAAAGGCGCGTCCAGAAGCATGTACGATTCAATGAGCGAAAAGCAGCTTCACGATTTCGCGAAAACGAAACGGAAAAAATTGCCAAAGAGAAAAACGAGCAGGTGATTCGCGGAGAGTTCACTGTTGTTTCGATGAAAGCGACATTGAATTCGGTCGTGGAGTAATTCGGTTCTTCCATTCCAAATCCGAAGCTCGAAATTCCGGATCCGAAAAATAAATACGAACTTTCGTCGGTCGCGCATCGGGTTTTCAATCGGTTGCACGAATTTTCGCCGGGAATTTTTGAAAGAATTCTTTTCTTTTCCGCCGGTTGTTTGCAGTTTCTTGGCTGTGGCGAAGGACGCGCGAATGATTTTATTTCTCGTTCCGCCGCAGTTTAAATTTTTGAAGCATGGCAAAAAAACGCAAAGAAACATCGGCGCAACCGGATTTGCCGATCACAGGCGCAAAAACGAACGGAAAAACAAATGGCAACGCAAACGGCGATGAAATCGTCGCCGAAAAAGTGCCGGCAAATCTTGTTCACGCGCATCGGCCGTTCGTGCCGGGAAAAATCGAATTGCCACTGCACCGCCGCGTCAACACGAGTTTTCTGGAATACGCCAGCTACGTGATTCGCGATCGCGCGATTCCGCATCTCGCGGATGGTTTGAAGCCTGTTCAACGCCGGATTCTCTGGGCGTTGCATGAGAAAGACGACGGACGATTTATCAAGGTCGCAAACGTTGTCGGCCACGCGATGCAATATCATCCGCACGGCGACGCTTCGATCGCCGATGCGATTGTTGTTTTGGCCAACAAGCGTTACCTCATCGAAGGGCAGGGGAATTTTGGAAACATTTTCACAGGAGATCCGGCGGCGGCCTCGCGTTACATCGAAGCGCGTTTGACCGATCTCGCGCGAAACGAATTGTTCAATGACGAGATCACGGAATTTGTTCCGAGCTACGATGGCCGCAACAAAGAACCCGTCACGTTGCCCTGCAAACTGCCGCTCACGTTGATGCTCGGAACGGAAGGCATCGCGGTCGGTTTGTCCGCGCGCATTCTGCCGCACAATTTTCCCGAACTGCTCGAAGCGCAAATTGCGATTCTCAAGAAGCAACCGTTCAAATGTCTGCCGGATTTTCCGACCGGCGGACTGATGGATCCGCGCGATTATCAGGACGGCAAAGGCAGCGTCAAAGTCCGCGCGAAGATCAAAATCAAAGACGATTCCACCGTCGTCATTAAGGAAATTCCGCCGACCACGACGACTGATTCGCTCATCAGTTCGATTGAAGACGCGACGCGCAAAGGCAAGTTGAAGGTCAAATCCATCAACGATTTCACGTCCGAAAGTGTCGAGATCGAAGTGAAATGTCCGCCCGGCGTTGACGCGGAAAAACTGGTGGACGCGCTTTACGCTTTCACGTCGTGCGAAGTTTCGATCAGCAGCCGCATTGTCGTCATTAAAAACAATCGCCCGGTGGAAATGACCGTGAGCGAAGTGCTGCGCGAGAACACCGATCAGCTTGTCGCGCTGCTCAAACGCGAACTCGAGTTGAAATTAAAACATCTCGAGGACGAACTGCATTTCCGCACGTTGGAACGTATTTTTATCGAGGAGCGCATTTACAAACGAATCGAACAATGCAAGACGAACGAAGCCGTTGTCGCCGCGGTTTATGAAGGATTCAAGCCGTTCCGCAAACAGATGTTTCGCGATTTGAGCGACGCGGACGTGGAAAAACTTTTGTCCGTTCGCATCCGCCGCATTTCGCTTTTCGACATCAACAAACATCGCGAGGAAACCGACCGCGTAAAAGCCGACCTGGAGGAAACGCGAAAAAATCTGAAAAACCTGACGAAGTACGCCATCGGCCATCTCGAAGCGCTGCTCGAAAAATATGGTCCGCAATATCCGCGCCTCACCACCAAATCCGCGCGGCACGAGGAAGTGGACGTAAAAGCCGTGGCGTTCAAAGCGTTCAAGGTTTCGTACGATCGCGAAAGCGGTTACGTCGGATACAAAGTCAGCGGCGAGGAATTCAAACTGGAATGCACGAAGTTCGATAAAATTCTGCTCGTGTTCAAGGACGGCACCTACAAAGTCAGCGAATTGCCGGAAAAATTATTCG
>DASSNZ010000268.1:0-9121 GCA_035701135.1 Verrucomicrobiia bacterium | reverse complement strand
TCTGTGACGGGTTATTCCGCGGATGGTCCGTTCACCATTGCCGGCGGGTATCGTGAAATCCGCAGCGGCGTGAAATGGATCGGCACGGACGGATGGGTTTGGGTGGACCGCAGCGGTTTTGACGCCTCAAATCCCGAATGGAAGACTTACAAGGATTTACCGGATGAATTGCAGAAAATAAAATTGTACGTCTCGAACAATCATTGGAAAAATTTTATAGATTGCGTGAAGTCCCGCAAACCGACGATCACGCCTGTGGACATCGCGCATCATTCCGCGTTGCCGGGACATCTTGGACTGATTTCCATGCTGACCGGACGGACGATTCACTGGAATGTGAAGCATGAAAAAATCATTGGCGATCCCGAAGCCAGCGAATTGATGACGCGGAAATATCGCGCGCCCTGGCGTATGTCGTGAAAAGGCGGGAATTTAGACAATTGTGAAGAGGCAAATTAAATGACCGTGGCGCTTTGACGCGATTCATTTTCCCGTCTTTTTGAATATCATCGCGTCGGCGGAAATCCGTCCGGGACCGGCAATCAGCAGGGAGACAACGACGGCCAGATAAATGAAAGCCAGTTCACCGCTGTTCGCCCCGCTCAACGCCATTTTGTGATGGACAAAAAACGCGACGGAAAAATTGATTATCAGCACAAACGCCGCGAAGCGTGAAAGCAATCCAAGCGTAAGCAGCGTCGCGCATCCGACTTCGGCAAACACCACCAGGCCAAGCGTCAGCGGCCCGTTTCCCAGGTGAATCGTGTCCGCGAAAAACGGCGACATTTTTGAAAACCCGGTGAGCTTGGACAATCCATGGTTCGCGAACAGAGTCACGCCGAGCCAGACGCGAAGAACCAGAAGCGCGATGTTGGCGGTCACGCTGTTGCTTGCGGGAGCGAAGATGCGATTGCAGATGGCTTTCATGTAAAAGATCGTTGGGTTAATTTTTCGGAGAATCTAACCACGCGCCAAATTTTTGCAAACGTTGTCTGGCGCAAAGCGCTTTTGCGGATTTCCAAAATGTTTTTCACAACCGGAATCTGAAAAAGAAAAATGTTTTTTCCTGACCCTTGGATTCTGAGAGGTCTTTGAATTATCGGTGTTCCGATTTTTGGCGAATAATGTGAATCGCAAAAGGGCTTGCGCATCAGGAGCGTCGCTCGTATTTTCCTTCGCCCCTGGGGCACGCATAGCTCAATTGGATAGAGCATCTGACTACGGATCAGAAGGTTTCAGGTTCAACTCCTGATGCGTGCACCATTTTCCAGGAAATTCTCCGCAGCAAATTGGCGGTATCCGTTTTTTGCGAACTTTTTTCGCGAATTTATTTATCCAATCGCGTGTTCAACCCGCAGTTCATCGCTGGAATCGAAGGTGCTTTGCGGCAATGGCGGAATGGTTTTCACGGCGGCATCGCGATGTGTTCGCGCGCCGTTTTTGACCGGCAACGCGCAGGTGACGATTGTTCCATTTCGATTGTTGGGACGAACATCAAACGTCGCGCCGATCGTGTTGGCGCGATAATTCATGATGCGCAATCCCATTCGATTTTTCTTTCCCTCGGGCAATGAAAACGGCTCGCCGTCGTTTTTGATGGCGAGCACGAGATTATCCGAGGCGCGTCCGGCGGAAATCGCGATGCGATTGGCTTTGCCGTGTTTGACGGCGTTGCTGACAGCTTCCTGCGCGATTTTGTAGAGTTGTATCGTGCTGTTTTCCGGCAGCGCGGGAATTTCGCCGCGAATGGAAACGGAGCAGGGAATGTTGAACATTTTCTGAACATTGCCGGCCAGCGATTTCAAGACGGCTGCCAGATCGTGCCCGTTGACGTTCAGCGCGCTGAATTGATGCGCGAGATTGTGCGTGTGATGAATCGCGTCCTCGATCAGTTCGCGGATTTTCGCCGCTTCGTTCACGCACGGATGTTTTTCGTGATCAAGCCGGCTTTCAAGTCCTTTGGTCATGAGCAAAACGCCGGTCAATCGCTGGCCCAGATCATCATGCAGATCGAAACCGATGTTGCGCCGCTCGTTTTCGGCGATTTCGAGCAATTCATTTTCAAGGCGGCGTCGTTCCTCAAAAAGATTTTGCAATTTTTCGTTCGCGGCCTTGAGGTCGGCGGTGCGTTTTTGGACGCGCAATTCCAGTTCCGCCTCGGATTTCTTTTGCGCGCGGCGGACTTCCGCTTCGCGAAGCTCGCGTTCGACCGCCGGAACGAGCCGCGCAAGCCGGTCTTTCATAATGTAATCGTGCGCGCCGGATTTCATGGCGGACACGGCGGTTTCCTCTTCGATGTGTCCGGAAACAATAATGAAGGGAATATCGAGATCGCGGGCTTTGACCATCGCAAGCGCTTCCGGCGCGCTGAATCGCGGCATGGAATGGTCGGCGAGAATCAAGTCCCAGCGATGCCGCCTGAGAGCGTCGCTCATGCTTTCGGGAGTTTCGACGCGCTGACAAACCGGACGAAAACCGCCGCGTTGCAAAGCGCGTTCGAGGAGAAAAGCGTCCACTTGTGAATCTTCGATAATCAAAACACGCAGAAGCCGTTGAGGGCCGCTCGATTCAACGGATTTTTGAATTTCATTCATAATATCTCTTTCACAAAAACCTGCCATTGTTTTGGTTGTTTTCCCCATTGCCAATCTGAGTTGCGCGGAATGATGGTGAAAGCGCGGCGCGGAAAAGTTTATGGGGTAGAACCCACAGGCGCGAAAAATCTGAAATCCGAAAAAGTGAAATCAGAGAGAAATACGAATTTCAAAACCCGAATCAGCCGGGTGTCAGAAGACTTCAACGTCGCGTTTTTCAGAAGGCTTAAAAAACATTTGCGTCCAACGCGATGTTTCTCCGGGTTTCTCGTTCGGATTTCCTGTTTCGGAATTCTTTCTGATTTCGAGCTTCGGATTTCGGATTGATTTTCAGTTACTTATTCAACCCGGTTTGGACCATGTCCTGTCCGATGGCGCGTTCAAGACGGGCGCGGGCGACGGCGTAATCGTGAAGCGCCTGCACTTGCGTTGTGCGGGCCTGGGTCAGGGAAGTTTCGGCGTCAAGAACATCCAATTGAGTTCCGGTTCCGGCTTCGGCGCGGGAACGGGCGAGGCGCAACGCTTCCTCGGCTTCTTCCTGGACTTTTTGCTGCGATTCCAAAACTTCGCGGGCTTCGATGAAACTGGAATACGCGGTGCGCACTTCGAGTTCGATCCGGCGCGCGGCATCTTCGAGATCGGTTTTTGCGCGATCGCGCTGCGCTTTGGCCTGAATAATTTTTCCGTGCGTCTGAAGGCCGTCGAAAATATTCCAGTTCAATTGCGCGCCGAGCGTCCAGCCGTGAAATTCATGGCTCAGATCGGTTTCAAATTCCGAGCTGTGCCATTCGTAACCGGCAAAACCTTCGATGCTCGGTTTGTAACCCGATTTGGCCTGGATGATATTTTCATCCTGGAGCTGTTCGGCTTTTTGCAACGCGCCGAGTTCAGAGCGTTTTTCCAAAGCCTGCGCGATGGCGGCGGGAAGATTGATTTCGACCGGATCCGCTTCAAGTTTGTCCGTGAGATTCAGCGGAATGTCCTCCCAGATTTCGCGCGGCAGATCGTAGCCGAGCAGGTTTGCGAGATTATTTTTTGCAATGCGATACGCATTCCGCGCGCGGATGAGATTGGGACGCTGATTTGCCACGGCGACTTCCGCGCGCAAAACGTTGAAACGCGGCACAGTGCCGGCATCGAAGCGGCGGCGCTGATCTTCCAATTCTCTGGCGAGCAATTCGACCGACGCTTCGTTGACTTTGATTTGTTGCGCGGCGACCAGCACGTCGTAATAAGCAATTCGCGTCGCGAGCAGCGTGTCGGCGACGACGGTCTGGTAATTGAAAAGCGATTGCTCTTTGGTCAATCGCGCGGCGCGAAGCGCGGAGCCGATGCGTCCGCCTTCGTAAATGGATTGAACGATTTGAATTCCCGCGTTCCAGCTTTGGTGCGGCAGGCTGACGGGAATTCCGGGAAACGGCTCCGTCAAATTCGGATCCGTGCTGGTAAAACTCGACGGACCGCGCGTCGTGGTGGTTCGGATTTTGGGCAGCGCGACGGCGCGCGTCTGCACGACCAGTCCGTACGTGGCGCGCAGATCGCTTTTGGCTTTCGAGATCGCGGCGTTTTGTTGAAGCGCGGTATCGAGCGCGTCGGCGAGCGAAAGCGGCCGCGTGATCCACGCCGGAACATTTGTGGAAACGGCGGAAACGTTCGTTTGCGCGAAAGCTGTTTGCGAAAAAACGACGATCGCGAATGTGAGCGCAACTGTTAAAAAGCGGCGCGGCGTTTTCCCGATGAATCCAGAACAGAACCGTTTCATGTGCGAGATGATTATCGGCGATTTTTTTTCAGCCGCTAGTTTTTTTGTTTCGCACCGCGCGCGTGAACGCGGTTGCGCGAAAAAATTTCGCGTGAATTGTCATTTCAATTTGATTCGCGAGTCCAGATTCCGTTACGTTGGAAAAATCCGTCTTATGTTTGGTAGTATAAATAAATTATTCGGTCAAAAATCGCCCAAAAAGGGCGGCCCTTTGATTCAAGAACCTCCGTCAACTTCCGCTGTTTCGGGCCAGAGTGCGCAGCAAAACGGCATGACATTTTCCAAAGTATTCCGCTGGCGTCTGCCGGACGGACATACGGAAGCGCCTGGTTCCGTTGAAATCGTCGGCTCTTTCACACAATGGAAACCTGTGCCTCTAAAACGCGACAGCGTTCTGGACGCATGGCACGCGACTCTGCATCAGATTCCCGGCAACAAGACGCATCATTATATGTTTCTCGTGGACGGCAAACCGGCTTACGACAAGCATTGCGATGGTCTGGCCGTTCCGCATGGACCGCACGAAGAGCGATACGCGTTTGAGACCGACAAAGGTCCGCGCGTGTTCATGCTGTTCGGACAAACGAAATAAGCCCGCGGCAATTTCGTTTCATAAATTCCGCGCGGCCGGTAAATCGAAGGACGCGGCGGAGCGGGAATGCCGCGTCGTTTCGCGCTGGCTCGGTTAAGGGAAGAACTGACGCAATTCAGTTGACCGGCGATAGCTCATCAGAAAATTATTTGCCGATGAATCTCACCATGCCGGTTGTCAGTCAGCCGCCGCGAGTTGTTCCGCTCTCGACTCGGATCACATTGTTATTTGGAAACGCGCTGGCGAAGTTTGGTTGGATTTTTTTTGCGTTCGGAATGGTGGTCGTTTGGGTTTTCGCGGGATACGCCGATTGGTCCGGACTGTTTTTGTTTCATGGAAAATTGGAAACCGCGCCGGCTTTCATTACTTCTCGCGAGAAAACCAGTTTTTCCGAAGGCGGAAATAAACAGCATCGCGGCACTCCCATTTTTGCATATCACTATCAATTCCAGCGCGACGGAAAAAACTACACCGGAATTTCGTATCAACTCGGCGCGAGCCGGAGCGAAGGTGAATCTGTTCTGGTGGAATTTCCAGCAGGCAAACCGACGGATTCGAGAATTCGCGGAATGCGTCGCGCGCCATTCAGCCTTGTGGTCTCGTTTGTATTTATTTTTCCAACGATCGGTCTTGCGCTGGCTTTGACAGGATTTTGGAGCGGGTGGAAGAACATGAGTCTTCTGGCTAACGGGCAGATCGCTCAGGGACGATTGATCAGCAAGGCGGCGACAAATATCCAAGTCAACAGCAGAACCGTTTTCAAACTGACGTTTGAATTTCTCGATCCTGGCGGACAGACGCAACAAGCCGTGGCGAAAACCGAACGACCGGAGCGTTTGGAAAATAATGTATTCGAACCGATTTTTTACGATCCGCAAAATCCCGGACGCGCCGTGCTGTTGGATGGTTTGCCGGGCAAACATGGTTTTTCCGAGCACGGCGAACTCAGGCCCGCGGGATTTTGGCGCGCAACGTTTGCGTTGGTTCGGTTGTTTCTCGCGTTTCTCTCCATCGTGTTGGGCGCCTACATAAAATTTCGCTGATGCTCCGTATTTGCCGCAAAAAATTTTCATTGCGAGTGTGTTTCACATTGACTCGAAAATTTTTTTCGTGTTTTAATAGCTGGGCAGACTTCCAGTAACACTCCCGGAAGATTGTGGTATGGATCACGCAAGAATTAACTATTGGCTTGCCGTTGTCTGGTTTTCATTTTTTTTATGTCCTTTAGTTGAACTGAATGTTACTCCCGCGTTTGGCGCGGATTGCGTGGCTCCGCCTTCCGGCCTGGTGGGATGGTGGAGTGGCGAGGGAACGGCGGACGATGCGCTCGGCGTAAGCAACGGCGCGCTCCAGGGAGCAACCGCGTTCACTGCTGGAAAAGTCGGTCAGGCATTTCTTTTCGATGGCACCAATTCTTTTGTGCAGATTCCCGATTCGGCTCAGCTCAGTCCGGATGTTGGCGCGGCCGGTGAAATGACGATCGAAGCGTGGGTGCTGATTCCGCGTCTTCCGCAATTTGACGACGCAACGGGATTGCCGTACCGCGCGATTGCCGCCAAAGGCTCATCCGGTCAATGGGAATACGCATTGGAAATCACCACGAACGCCGAGCCGTTTTTCCGCGTCTGGCAACTGAACGGTGCGACATACGCCATCGCCACCGGAAACGCGCTCACACTGAATCAATGGCATCACCTGGCCGGCACCGTGCGGAAAGGTCAATTTGTCCGACTTTATGTGGATGGCCAATTGGCAAGCGAAGTTACCAGTTTTTCCGGCGACACGGGCGATGGCAGTTCTCCTTTGTTCATTGGGAAACGCGGTGACGGGCAATTTTTTGACGGCACGGTGGACGAACTTTCAATTTACGCGCGGGCACTGAGCGACGCCGAGATTCAAGCCATTTACAATGCGGGCGCGTCAGGAAAATGTTCGACCATCACAGGCGCGAGCGTTCCTTACTTCACCGATTTTGAAAATGGCATCGGACCGGAATGGTCTGAGCCGAGTTTGAACAAAGATGAAACCGCCGGTTTCACGCGATTCAACGGACGATTCGGAAATAATTATCAAATGCTGACCGTGACGAACCTGGTTCCCGGCCAGTCGTACACGCTTGGTTTTGATTTTTACGCGATTGACAGTTGGGATGGCGGCCAGGATGCGTTCAATGTAACCGTCAACGGCTTGCAGTTGTTTCATGAAATCTTCAGCAACTTCAATGCTGAACCGCCGAGCCATTCGCAGAGTTTTCGCCCGCCGGATGAAGGCCGCGCGAACTTCGGATTTGCTCCCGACTACGTGGACGCCATCTATCGGAATCTTGAAGTTGATTTCACCGCGTCCAATGCGGTCGCGACGATTATTTTCAATGGGCAAAATCTGGAAGCGATTGATAACGAATCCTGGGGAGTGGACAACGTCAGCCTGCGCCTGACTTCCGATCTGGCGGATACGTTTATTCGCACCACGACTTTGCCGCCGAATAATTCCACCAACGACGACGCGATTGAATCCTTTTCTTTTTCCGCGAGCCGGCCGCTGCTTTCTTCCACGACAACGAACACCGCGAATTATTCTTTGCGCGAAGCCGGCGTGAACGGAATTTTGGGCGACCGCGACGATGTGATTTTTTCTCTGACGCCGAGTCTGCCGGGCGCGGGCGGACGTTCCGTGGTATTGGCGCCGGCCAATGTTCCATTGCAACCGGGACATTACCGTTTTCAGACCACGATCGGTCTGGAGGATGAAAATTCAAATTCAATTCCGGCATTCACGCGCGATTTTACCATTGCCAATCCGCCGCTCGGAAAAATCGAAAGCACGAGCGACGACACTTTGGCGAATGCCACGCCGCTGCCGGTGACGGAATCGCCCGCGGCAAGCGGATTCTTTACAGCGTTCGCGATTGGAACTTTTTCGTCGTCGAGTGACGTGGATTACTGGAGTTTCAACGCGGAAGCCGGAGATGTTTTGACCGTGCGGCTCGAATCGGAATCGCAGGGCAACAACGCGCAAATTTATCTGCAGAACGCCAGCGGCCAAAACGTGGCGAACTACGGCGCGGGTTCTTCGAGCGTTGTGGGATTTCAAAATTTTGTGATCTCCAATCCGGGAACATATTACCTGCGCGTATTCACGAGCAATTATCGCTCGCGATATTGGATTCGTTTTGACCAATCGCGCGGGCCGCAAATGGAATCGGAAAACAACGATTCTCAAAGCAAAGCCGACTTGCTGAATCTCGCGTTCGGTCCAGGCATTTCCCAGGCGCGAATTGTCGGCTCGCTGCCATCGGCGGATTCCGCCGGAGATTATTTCCGCCTCGGCACGCTTAACACTGGAAATTCCATCAGCATTTCGTCGCTGTTTCCGGACGGGTCCGCGCTGGATGCGGATAATGTGTCGTTTTCGATTCAGGCCGAAGGAAATCCCGCGCCTTTGGCTTCCAATACGGGAGCGGACCTGAATTTCACGGTCGTTTCAAACAGCGTTTACTACATTCACGTTGAAACCGGCAATCGCGATTTGCGCGCGCAATATTTGCTGAACGTGACTGTCAGTGATGGCGTGCCGCCCGAAATCACCGAAACGAGTCTGCCGGCGGAAGGTTCGTCCACAAGTTCAATTGTGGATCAGTTCACGCTCGATTTTTCGGAGGACATTCTTGCGAGTTCGGCGAGCAATTCGGCCAATTACGAATTGCGTGGTTCGGGCGCGGACGGAAATTTCGGAACGAGCGACGACACATTTTATCAGGTGATTGTCTCGGCAGCCGGATACACGAACGGATTGGAGGCATCTTACGTGATTCCGGACGGCCCGTTGCAGGTGGGCGATTATCGCTTGACTGTCACGGGACTTGCGGATCGCGCGGACAATGTGATGGCCGCGCCTTTCGTGAGAAATTTCAGCGTTGAAAATCTGCCCGGATTTATTTTGGAAAGCCGCAACGACGGCATCGGCGGACGCGGCACTTTGCTGGGAACGATCAATGGAACGAATGGCGACGGAACATTTGCCCAGATCAGTTCAACGGGCGGCCTGAGCAATCCTCACGATATTGCCGCCGGAAAATTCAACGGCGACACCAATCTCGATCTGGTCGTCGCAAACTGGAATGGCGGAAACGTCAGTGTGCTGACGAACGACGGCACGGGAGCATTTTCTATC
>DASSNZ010000267.1:0-4078 GCA_035701135.1 Verrucomicrobiia bacterium | reverse complement strand
CCATTTATTTTTTCGCGGGCTTTTCTTAGAACAAGCACGCCAACAGATTCTCAACCGCTCTCCAGGGAGGAGCGGTTTTTTATTGGAAAGACAACAGACTCCGGCGCGACAGCTTCCGGCCAAAACCTCTTTCGCGCGATTTGATCGAAAGATTCTTTTCTCGAAGCGGCTTCGGCGGTATTTAGATGAAATGACCTCGATCAAAAAACCGGTTCGGATTTTTCACAACGCGCGTGTTCACGGATTGGCTGTGTTGTTGATGATAGTTTTCGCGGCTCCGGTTTGCGTCGCGAAAAAAGGTTATCTTTCGGAAAAGCAACAGCCCGATATTCTCGCTTTGCTTCCGCCGCCGCCCGTCGGTGTTGAGCAGGCGGCGGATATGGCGTCTGTCATGGCGGTCCACAACGCCGCGAGTTCAAACGAATTGGCGGGCGCTAAAATGGAAGGAAATTTCAGCGTGTTCGTGTTCACGCCCGCAATCGGGGATTTTTTTCAGCCGGGAAAATTTCCGAAAACCGAGGCATTCTTTAAACGAGTTCGCCGCGATTCCGATCATATCGTGGACTTTGGAAAAGAGCACTGGAAACGATTGCGGCCGATCAACGCGAATCCCGCGCTCAATTGGGGCGTGCGCGATTCCAGTTACAGCTATCCGAGCGGGCATTCCACGCGCGCGACGATTTATGCTCTGTTGCTCGCCGAAATTTTCCCGGAACGAAAAGATGAAATTCTCGCCATTGGCCGGCAAACCGGCTGGCATCGCGTGGAAATGGCGGTGCATTATCCGACCGATATTTTCGCCGGACGCGTGCTGGCGCGGGCGGTTGTGCGCCAATTGAAAACCGACGCGAAATTTCAGCGCGATTTTGCGGAAGTCAAAGCGGAATTGACGGCGGCGAAGACCGAAGCCGGGAATTTAAAAAAATAGAATTGCCGGAGTGACAACCAATCGGCGAATTTTTCGCGTTGAAATCGGCCGAAGAATTTTAAAAACCAACCAGTTCGGAGAATGAATCGAAATTTTATTATCTGTCTTTTGCTGGTTGCCCTCGTCGGCGCGGCGCGCGGCGAAATTTCCGACGTGAATGCGAACGTAAATTCATCTCGCGTCATCAGCGCGGACTTGAAGCAAATCAAAGGTCCGCGTTCGATGGCCTGGCAGGATTGCGTCGGCGCGGGGCGCGTGGCGGAAGGTTTGCGCGATTCGTGGCGTCGGCAGCTTGAGGAATGTCATCGCGAAATTGGTTTCAAATTTATCCGAATGCACGGTCTGTTGCAGGACGAATTGGGAGTTTACTCGGAGGACAAGAACGGCGCGCCGATTTATAACTGGCAATACATTGACGACGTTTACGATTTTATCCTTTCCATCGGAATGAAGCCGTTTGTGGAAATCGGTTTCATGCCTGCCGCATTGGCGTCGGGAAACGGGAAAATATTCTGGTGGAACGCGAACGTCACGCCGCCGAACGACTACGCGAAATGGGACGCGCTCATCACCGCGCTGGTAAAACATTGGACGGAACGTTACGGCGAACACGAGGTGGCGACGTGGCGGTTTGAAATCTGGAACGAACCGAATCTGCGGATTTTCTGGCAACCAAAAACGGACGCGATGGATGCGTATTTCGAGCTTTACGAACACACGGCCAAAGCGATTCAAAGTGTCAGCAAAAAATACATCGTCGGCGGACCCGCCGGAGCCGGGCCGGTTTGGACAAAGCAACTGATTGATTTCAGCCGGCAAAAAAATTTGCCGCTGGATTTTATCAGCTTTCACGCGTACGGCCTCGGCGATGGACCGAGCGGCCTGGACCAATACGGAAATCGCAAACTTTATTTGTCGCCGGATATTCATTCCGTTGAGAAAATTGCGAACAGCCAGTTTCCGATTCTCAGGGAATCCGCAAAACCGAATCTGCCGGTTCACATCACGGAATGGAGCGCGTCTTATTCGCCGCGCGACCCGATTCACGATTCGTATTTTTCCGCCGCGTTCATTCTCGAACAATTGCGCCGCACTGAAGCGGTTGCTTCGATGAGTTATTGGACATTCACGGATATTTTTGAGGAAAACGGTCCGGTGCCGCGTCCATTTCACGGCGGGTTCGGGCTGATTAATTTTCAAGGCATCCGCAAACCGGCGTTTTGGGCGTATGAATTTCTGGCGAAACTCGGCGAAACCGAACTGAAAAATGCCGATGCGTCTTCTTACATCTGCGCGGACAAAAACGGCGGCGTGCAGGTTTTGCTGTGGAATATCACGAATCTGACCGGCGGAAAAATCAGCGATCAGGATTATTTCTTTCAGCCGCATCCGGCGCGGGAAAAAGAGAGTGTGACGGTGCGATTGAAAAATCTTTCGCCGGGAAAATATCGCCTGGCGATTTATCGGATTGGCTATCATTTCAACGATCCCTATTCGCGCTATCTGGAAATGGGTTCGCCGTCCGATTTAAGCCGCGAAGCCGTCGCGGAATTGAAAAATTTGTCATCGGGAAAACCGGTTTCAGAAACGGCCATTGACGTGAATTCCGACGGCAATTTTGAAATGCCGCTGACGTTGCGCGACGCCGACGTTTATTTTCTTTCGCTGACTCGCGAGTGATTTGGCGTTTGCGGGCTTGCCGTCCGCCCGGATGCTGCAATAATATTCCTCTGCCGTTTGGAACAGGTTGCCTCGGTAGCTCAATTGGCAGAGCAGTTGACTCTTAATCAATTGGTTCTCGGTTCAAGTCCGAGCCGGGGCACCACTTCAGAACTTTTTCAATTTTCCGGTTTTCCTGACAGCAAAATTCGGGCTCATCATCCGTTGCGAAATGCAGCGAAAAAATCCCTTCGCTTCGGTCATGTTGAGCTTTTTTCTTCGAGCGGTTTTTCGGAAGCGGAAATCCGTTTGGAACGCCAGCGCCAGAAACACCAGAAAACCAGCAGACCAATAATCGCTCCGGAAATATCAATCAAAACGTCATGCACCGACGGACCGCGCGAGCGGACGAAGCGCTGGTGAAATTCATCGGTGACCGCGTAGATTGCGACGAACAGGACGGAAAATCCCGCTTCGCGCCACGACCACCACGGGCGCGTATCATTTTTTTCCGGCTGACGCAGCGCGCGCAAAACCATCAGCGCGAGAATCGCGTATTCTGTCAGATGCGCGCATTTTCGGATGGCTGTTACAATCCGGTGGGTCGCGCGAGGCGAAATGTGCGGAAAGAGCCGATGCAAAAACGGCCCGATGATTCGCGATGTATGCTCGAAGGAACCGCTGTCGCCCGACGCGGAAAAAATCACGAGCATCCAGATCAGGATCGGCAGCCAGTATTTGAACAGCAAACGAATGCGCGGCACATGGAAACAAACAAAGTTTCGCCGCGAGACGCAAACTTATTGTTGTGGCCGCGAAAGAAGCAATTATCTTGCTGCGGCATCGCGTTCGAAACGGGACGGAAAGTGAAAAGTTTTTCGGTTTTGAACCGGGCGTGAAAGCGGGAGAAGTTCAGGCATGTTGAAGTTGGGCGTGAATATTGATCATGTCGCGACGCTGCGCGAAGCGCGGTATCGAGGCCGCGCGCATGGCGAGCCGGATCCGGTTTCGGCGGCGTTGATTTGCGAAGCCGCGGGAGCGCACGGAATCACGGCGCATCTTCGCGAGGACCGCCGGCATATTCAGGATCGGGACGTTTGGAAATTGCGCGAAACCATTCAAACGCGGCTCAATCTTGAAATGGCGAACGGGCCGGAGATTGTGGAAATTGCGCTGCGACTCAAACCCGACATCGTTTGTCTCGTTCCGGAAAAACGGCAGGAAGTGACGACGGAAGGCGGGCTGGATGTTGTGGCGAACGAAAACGCTTTGGCGGAAACGCGTCGGCGGATGAACGATGGCGGAATTGAAGTGAGTTTATTCATCGCGCCCGATCCGAAACAGATTGAGGCGTCGGCGCGAATCGGCGCGCAGTTTATCGAACTTCATACCGGCGCGTTTGCCGAACATTTTGAAAATGAACGGGAACGCGAAGCGGAGTTGAATCGGTTGATTGCCGGAGTGAAACAGGCGCGCGGGCTGGGCCTGAAG